>CAIYBQ010000073.1 GCA_903924445.1 uncultured Armatimonadota bacterium
TCGACGAGCTCAAAGCTGCGGGTGACATTTGCGCTAGCTCCGACATTGGTGATGTTACGAATCACCCGGATGGATGCATCGGGATAGTTGGCTCTCACCCAGTCATTTAGGCCGCGGGTGCCATCCGTAGATGCATTGTCAAGGACGAGGACACAGACATCCTGAGTAAGCAGGGGAACAAGCCTCGTTAGATTGGCGCACACCGTTTCGAAGCGGTTGTAAGTCGGTATTGCGATGGTAAGGATTGGTGTATGCATTTTGACGGCTTTTCCCAGCGAACGCACTGGCAGGACTTCCCCTGCAAGAGCCGGGCCACATACGGAGTTCCATGCATCCGCAACTAGTAATTTAACAATGGTTCAGTGGCATGAATGTTGCCCCATCAAGGACTTATATGTCACAACTAGCAACCAGCGCATGCCGTGTCTGCAAATCACATCGTGTCACGGTTCTCGGTACGTTTACCGATATGCCTCTGCCAGATGGCTCCCAGCCCGAGCTTTCTGGTGCACTTGCGGACTTGCCGATCGCATTTTGCTCTGGTTGCAACATGGTTCAGCGTGTTGGTGATGGCGACCTGTCGGACTACTATCGGGGCTTTACGTATACCGTTGGTGGAAGTCCATTTGTCCATCGTTTTGTGAATGCACTTGCCGCATACATCGTGGATACAGTCAACCCTCAGGGACAACGAGGGCCGCTTCGTGTTCTTGATATTGGGTGTAACACAGGCGAGCAGCTGATGGCGTTTCGGGACCTCGGGTGTGATGTCATCGGCGTCGAGCCTGCGAGTGCACTTGCGATGATTGCAGCTGGACGCGGCCTTTCTGTCAGGAACGCTGCATTCGATTCTGAACTTGCCGAGACGCTGTATCGCGAGCATGGCTCCTTGGATGTTGTCATCAGCACATTTACGCTTGACCAAGTGGATGACCCTCTGGGGTTTTTGAGAGGTGTTAGGCAGCTAGTCAGACCAGTTACGGGCTTAGTGGTGCTGGAGGTTCACAACATCGATGTCATTTACCAGACGAAGGAGATTGCCCTCTTTGACCGGGAGCATAGCATTTACCCCGATTGCGACAGTCTCGGGACACTTCTAAACCTCGCCGGGCTTGAAATCATTGAAACCAACTTCCTCCCAGCCGCGCTCTGTCGCGAAAACTCATTGCTTGTCATCGCAAAGCATGCGACAAACCTTACCGTTGTGATCAAGACGAACCATCGACAGCGTGATTTCCGTGGGCATTTAGAGGCATTTCAGGAGATTGCAACAGGAATCGACAACCTGTCCCGTTTCATCGATGATTGCATCAAATGTGGCATCCGCTTAGCGGGCTACGGCGCGGGTTACCGCGGAATTATGTATTGCTCACTCGTTCCCAATGCAAGCGCATTTGCATACGTTGTGGATGGCAATCCAGCGCTTCATAATTCAACTATGCCAAAGTCTCAGGTGCCCATCTTCGCTCCGGAACATCTTCAAACAGATCCCGTTGACTACATTGTCGTTTTCAGCCACGGTTACTTTACAGAAATAGCAGCGGAGTGTGCGCTCCGCGGTTACGCGATGCCTGCTGTGATCAGCTTACCGACTATTTTGTCTGGTGATGCTCAGATAGAGCACCAAAGCAAATCAGACGTGGGGCCAGCGTGAGTAGTCCACACATCTAAGACCAATAGTCACTCACCGTATACACGGCCAGCATTGGATATCCACGAGCTCTATTAAAGCTTGTGTGTAATCTGAGCAAATCCAAGGAAGGCTGAGCGCCCGGTGTTACTGGCTGCGACTATTTCGCCGCCGCGAACATAACCGATGTAAATCGAAACTGTATCCCGCGGGTTTAGGGTGACATCATAGGATGCATCCACCATCGTGCCGAGGTCACGGTAACCATTGCTCGGGCGTCCTGACAATGCAAATGAGCCCGTCGTTTGAAAAACAGGGCCACCGCTGTACCAGCGGTCGGCGACTTTATCGAGTGCATACTGATGCGCCTCAATGCGGAGTGTTTCTTTCTTGTTTCGCTTGATGGCCATGAGGTAGACCTCGTTTAGGTTTGCCTCGGTAACGGTCGGTGTGCGCCAGTTCTGTCTGGGTGCGGTGATTTGCGGGGCGAATGTCTCGTGTTTTTGGTCATTTGGATTGGCATCTCCCGAGAAAACCGATGTTCCTCCGCGAAGCCACCATCCGCCAAAGCTTGGATGCTTTACGCCAACTTCGGCAACTCCCGCGTAAGCCGAATGCGGCCGGCTACCCCACTGGCCGCCCTGTAACGCCCCCCAGAGGAGTGTGTCGGTACGCCATTTGCCGCGTATTGAGGATGTCAGAGCATTCCCTCCGATAGTCGTGACATTGATGGCCGAATTGGTTGGTGTGAGGTCATTATCGACCGCATTAAGGCCGCGGGCATCCGTGTAGATTCCGGCAAACAAGCGATTACTCGTTGTCTTTGTCGCGCGTGAATCAGCAAGATAGACCTGCCGGACTTTGGTGATGGTATCGCCGCCATCAAGGTTGAACTGACCAGTTGTTGGATAAAAAGCCATCGCCGTGATGTTATGCGTTCCGAGGGTCTTCGACACTTTTACACCTTCGAAGGCGCGTCCAACGGCCGTGAATGGGTTGGGAGTAAACATTCGTCCAGCAGCGCGCTGTGTTTGCATGTAGGAGAGGTCAGCGTCTGCCGGAAGCAGCTCGATGCCATCCACTGTTTCATAGCGCCCGATGACGATATCCGGATTCCTACCAACTTGCGGCATATGGATGAACGCTGTCTTGATGAAGAGACTGCCTTGCTGGCTTCCATTGAACTGGCGGTACTGGGCACCGGTTCCAAGGGACCCATTTGGTGCGGGAGCAACGGCATTTTGCGGGAGACCGAGGAGGAGCGGAGCTGCGGCTTCGATGACGGTTTCAAAGGGGCGTAGTCCACTGACCCGATGCGCGGCTGGGAGGCGTGCACCAAAGCGCAGCAGGTTATGACTGAATGTGTAGGACGATTGGTAGCCGGGAGTGGATGGCTTGAACCATCCCCAGGACTCGGATCGGATGCGCAGCGATGCATACAGCTCTGGTGATGTTGATGGCGATTTGGATGGCACCTGTGGCCCTATCAACGAGAGCGCAATGGCTAACAGCATGGATGTCCTCCGGCATCGCACGACACGAGCCGGAGTAATCTATCACTTCCCCCAGTTTTGATCCGTCCACAGGTGAGGCAATGTGGAGCGGAGTCACTAGAACTTGCGTACGAGCTGCACAAATCCGAGAAATGCGGAACGTCCGGCATATGAAGCAGCGACAGCATCCCCGCCGTGAACATACCCTGCGTATACCGCCACAGTGTCCCGTGCGTTAAGGGTTACATCGTAGGAGATGTCGATTGCCGTTCCGATGTTTCGCGAGCCGCCATTTGGTTTCCCGGTCAGCGCGAAGTTACCTGTCGATTGAAACGCAGAGCCTCCCGTGTACCATCGATCAGCCAGCTTATCGAGGCGGTAGGAGTGCGCTTCCAAACGGATGGTTTCCTTCTTGTTGCGCTTGATTGCCATTGCGTAGAGGTCATTCAAATTGGACATCGTTACAACTGGGGTACGGAACAACAACCTCGGTGGGCTGATTTGTGGCATCCACGATTGGTGCTTATTGTCATCAGGATTGCCATCACCAGAGAAATGTCCTGCGCCTGCGCGCAGCCACCATCCAGCAAATGCGGAATGCTTAATTCCAGCTTCCACAACGGCAGCGTAGGCATCGTGGCGACTTAGTCCCCATTGCCCTTGTTGGGTACCTCCCCAGACAAGCGCATCAGTTCGAAGCTTTCCCTGTGTGCTCGTCGTGGTTGCGTGTCCACCCACGGTTGTCAGTTTTATGGCATCCGTCGTGGATGTTGTTGTATTGTCAACCGACTTGATGCCACGTGCATCGACGTATGAATCGATAAAAAAGCGATTGGATGTATTTTTCGTGCTTCGCGAATCTGCAAAGTACATTTGCCGCAGCTTTGATATTGAATCACCGCCATCAAGGTTAAAGGCGGCTGTCGTTGGGTAAAAGCCGGCCAGGGTAAGGACATGATTGCCACTCGATTGGCTAAGCTTGAAGCCATCCATGGAACGGCCAACAACGGTAAATGCATCCGGACTGAACAAGCGCTGCGCGATTCGCTGGGCCTGGATATAAGCCAGATCTGCATCCCCGGGCACAGCCTCATTCCCATCCATCATTTCAATGCGGCCCGCTATGATCTCCGGGTTTTTACCAGTTTGTGGCATCCGCACATATGCTTGCTTTACAAAAAGGCTTCCCTGCTGGCTACCATTAATGGATCGGTATGTGCCGCCCATCCCGAGGGCCCCAATTGGAGCAGGCCCGGATGCATAATGTGGAAGACCAAGGAGAAGTGGTGCGGATGCTTCAACCAGCGTTTCAAACGGACGTAAGCCGGACACGCGGTGTGCGACGGGTAATTTCCCGCCAAAACGCAACAGATTGTGGCTGAAAGTATAGTTTTCATCGTAGCCACCGCCGACTGGGTTAAACCATCCCCAGGACTCTGACCGGACTCGCAGGGATCCGAAGAAGACAGGTTTGGTGTTTTCGACGGGCGATGCAACGGTGAGTCCGAGAGCGATGATAGATGCGAGTCCATACATAAATGTCATTACCTAACGGTTTTCA
>CAIYBQ010000074.1 GCA_903924445.1 uncultured Armatimonadota bacterium
AGGGCCAGTCGGTGATTCGGGATGCATCCGAGATTCAGGATGCCTGGGACTATGCGTGCAGCGGCTCTCGCGGAGACCTCATGGAAGTGATTGTCGAAGCATTTGTGGACTTTGACTTTGAGATCACATTGCTGACGGTGACGCAGCAGAATGGCCCGACGCTGTTCTGTCCGCCTATCGGTCACAGGCAGGAGCGCGGCGACTATCAAGAGAGCTGGCAACCTATTCCGATGCTGGATGCGCATATTGCTGAGGCGCAGCGGATGGCGGGTGCGGTCACGGAAGCGCTGACGGGAGCGGGCATTTGGGGTGTCGAGTTCTTTGTGGGCAAGGATGGCGTGACATTTAGTGAGCTGTCCCCGCGTCCGCATGACACGGGCATGGTCACGCTTGCGGGTACGCAAAACCTGTCAGAGTTTGAGCTGCACGCACGTGCGGTGCTGGGCTTGCCTATTCCGGAAATCACCGCAGAGCGCGCGGGTGCAAGTGCCGTGATTCTGGCGAGTGGTTGTGGGCCTCAGCCTCCGGTGATTACGGGAGTTGCGGATGCCATTTCGCAGCCGAAAACGGATATACGGTTATTTGGAAAGCCATCCACGCGGAAGTACCGCCGGATGGGAGTTGTCCTCACGTATGGTGCGGTGGGCGACGATGTAAATGCGCTTCGGGAGCGGGCAAGGGTTGCGGCGGCGATGGTGTCTGTCGATGGCCTGCCGACGCCACAATAGTGTGTGCAAGTGGCGGTCAGCCTGGCGTCTTAATCTCGAATAGCCCCTCCACGGTATAATCACGAGGCTGTAAAAGCCCCATTTTCTGGCGCATTACGTCTTGAAAAGCAACTGTTAACCGCCATAAAGAAGGTCCATATATGAGTACCATTGATTCAATCCAAGCCCGGCAGATCCTTGATTCCCGCGGCAATCCGACCGTTGAGGTGGATGTCTACCTCGAGAGCGGCGTCGTCGGCCGTGCAGCCGTTCCAAGTGGCGCATCCACCGGTGCACACGAAGCGGTCGAGCTCCGCGATGGCGATAAGTCGCGCTACCTGGGCAAGGGTGTCCAGAAGGCTGTCGACCATGTCAATGAGGACATCGCTCCTGAGCTGATCGACATGGATGCCCTCGAGCAGACCGCCATCGACCACCTCCTTCTCGAGCTCGATGGCACCCATAACAAGGCAAACTTCGGCGCAAATGCTATCCTTGGCGTTTCCCTCGCAGTTGCAAAGGCAGCCGCTGAAGAACTCGGCCTGCCCCTCTACCGCTACGTCGGTGGCGTAAGCGCTCGTCAGCTCCCAGTCCCGATGATGAACATCATCAACGGCGGCAAGCATGCTGACAACTCGGTCGACCTCCAGGAATTCATGGTGATGCCTGTTGGTGCTGAGACATTCTCTGAAGGCCTTCGCTGGGGAACCGAAATCTTCCATGCACTGAAGTCCGTCCTCAAGGGCAAGGGCTACAGCACATCTGTTGGAGATGAAGGTGGCTACGCACCAAACCTCAAGAGCAACCAGGAAGCCCTGGATGTCATCATGGAAGCGATTGCAAAGGCTGGCTACACCGCTGGTGACCAGATCCAGATTGCAATGGACCCTGCAACGACTGAGCTCTACGAAGAAGCCAAGCATAAGGGCGCAGAGGGTAGCTACTACTTCTGGAAGTCCGACATCATGAAAACCCGTGATGAAATGGTCGCTTTCTGGGCAGACCTCGCAGCGAACTATCCAATCATCTCGATTGAAGATGGCATGGCTGAGGATGACTTCGAGGGCTGGAAGATGCTCACGGATGCTCTTGGGGGCAAGGTTCAGCTCGTCGGTGATGACCTGTTCGTCACCAACACCAAGCGCCTGTCCGATGGCATCGCTCGTGGCCTCGGCAACTCCATCCTCGTCAAGGTCAACCAGATTGGTACCCTGACCGAGACGTTGGAGTCCATCGAGATGGCAAAGCGTGCAGGCTACACGGCGATCATGTCGCACCGCTCGGGTGAGACCGAGGATGTGACGATTGCTGACCTCGCGGTTGCAACGAACTGTGGTCAGATCAAGACCGGCGCGCCTAGCCGTTCGGACCGGGTCGCAAAGTACAACCAGCTGCTTCGCATTGAGGAGCAATTGGGCGCCACAGCCCGCTACGATGGCCTTGCAAGCTTCTACAACCTCAAGAAGTAGTCGCTAACACAGCGGACTTAGAATCTGCCCCCTCTTCCGAAACCTTGGGAGAGGGGGTTTGTTTTTGTTAAATGGGGTTGACGAACGACGGCAGTCATACATCGAGACCTTTATGAAATCATCTCGAGGACTTGCGATGTTGAAATACACTGCCCTGTTATTGGCTCGCTGGCGAGGAGTGCTGCCTTATGATCACTCCGGTCGTAGTCTGCCTGAGCATCCTCAACCATTAGCGTAACGTATCCATAATCGGATGCTGCACGTGCGGATGAATTGACGCACTGACTGGTCGTAAGACCAGTCACCGCCAGCGTATCAATCCCTTTCGATTGCAAGACGTGGTGAAATACTGTTTCGTGGAAGGCACTGTAGCCAGTTTTGTTGATGACGATATCGTTCTTGAGTGGTGCAATTCGAAGATCGACATCTGCCAGCGATTCGAATGCCAGAGGGTAGACATGCATTCCGGTCTGCGCAAAGGCCAGCTGGTCAAATTCCTGAAAATTACGGTGGAGGTCGCTCCGGTCAATACGGGTTCCGCAAAGCCTTGCATAGATGATTGGCACGCTGGATACACGTGCGGCCGAAAGAATGCGCGCAATGTTGGGAATCACCACTGCATCCAATCGCTGATGGATATAGGCCGTGCCACCCGGATAGAGAGCCTCTGTGAATAGAACAAGCGGGGATGTCGATTCGGTGTAATAGCGCTGAACATCGATTACAAGAACAGCCATTCCGGAGTGTGCCATGATGCTTTTCATTATGCTGCAGCATCGCGTTGTGTGGTGTATCTGTGATGTCGATCACATTTGAGAATGGTTTTGAATGATCGCCCTGCGGGGTATTCAATTATGCATATAGATAATCCCTCTGACTCACCAATTAAAACCCATTTTCAATTTGCCAATCGATGATGACCCGGTGTAAAGTAGGGACAGTATTTCTGTCGGGTTCATGCTAATAGTGTGTCTGATGATTTGGTGAGACTAAGAGGTTGATGGAAATGAATAAAATTACTGAGTTCGGAGTCCGCGGTGCGATTGCCCTCGGAATTGCAGCACTCTCCGTTTCGGCCGCAAATGCGCAGTTGCTCTTCAGCAACACATCGGATCGTGGTAGCTACTCAAATTTAGGCGATCACAG
>CAIYBQ010000075.1 GCA_903924445.1 uncultured Armatimonadota bacterium
AGTTATCGTTTATGGTCGTATCTGAAAAATAAGAAAATTGTCTATGTCAAGCGCAGCAACACAAACAAACCTCACCGCAAAGCTGGGACCTGTTTTATTCCTCCTGGCTGTTCTCCTGTCCCCCCTTATCGGTGGAAACCCTGCGGGTGAACAGTTCGGTGGAGATGCAGCATTGCATGCACTCCGTTTTCTGATGTTGCTTGCGGCAACCCTTACCGGCATCCCAAGTCTGCTCAAAGGAAGCTGGCCCGCCCGCGCCGCCTGGCTTGGCCTCGTCCTCTACGGTGGCTCCGCCGTCGCATCCCTGCTCATCCACTCGAAAGGACTCACATCCCAGGTCTTTCTTTTCACGATGCTCCCCGGGACCCTCGACATCCTCACCCACATCGCAGCCTGCCTCGTCGCCGCAGGGCTGTGGCTCATCCCGGAACAACGCCAACGCATCGTGGATGTGATCCAGCTAGGAGCAAGCATCGCCGCAGGAAGCATCCTCCTCGAAGCCATCAGCGCCCCGGATGCCGGCCACCGCAGCGTCGGAACCTTTTTCTCACCCAACTTTGCCGCCGGCTTTATCGGAGCGGCACTGCCATTTGTTGTTGTGCAGCTGCTCGGTGCCACCGCGGCCCCGCGACGCATCACATCCCTTATCTCTCTCGGGATGCTGGGTGCTGCCCTCGTAGCAACCGGCTCACGTGGTGGCATCGCCCTCGGTGTCGGCGGTGTCCTTCTGACGTTGCTGGTTGCGTTCATCCGGGATGGCATCCGCGTCCCCATCAAGTGGATTGGTATTGGACTCGGGCTCTTCCTCATCGGCGCGGCCGTGCAAAGCAAAACCATCCTTGCCCGAACCGCCGGTGGAAGCTCGCAGGATCACTCTGGGCAGTTTCGCAGTGAAACCTGGAATGGCACTATCCAGATGATTCAGGCCAGCCCAGTCACCGGACATGGCCCCGGAAATTTCGCAAATACGTACGGAAAATATGCCACCGTCGAATGGACCGGCCAGGCGCATAACAGCTACTTACAGCTGGCATCCGAGTGCGGCTTCCCAGCCCTGATGGGCTTGCTCCTCATCCTAGTGGTGACGCTTGCGGATCAGGTCAGGCTGCCGAGAAAGTCCACGGATGCTCCCACGGATGTCCTTGCATCTGCACTTCCGGCGGTGATTATCGTCGCCGCAGCACGTGGTTTGCTCGACTCTGAAAGTGCCATTCCCGGGAATGCGCTGATTCTCTGGATTGCCATCGGATGTACCATCGCCACCGCCGGCCACTCCCGTTTTAGCGCGCCAGGCTTTGGCATCGCAGCTGTCCTTGGTTTACTGATGGCATCCGGGGCCACCGGCTGGCCACAGAATCCGACATCCGCAGCGACCGGTGGACTTCCTGAAATAGCGGTAAACATCGAGCCAACCGCACGCCGCTGGTATGTACTTGGAAAAGCGCTCGAGACAAAGGGTGACCTTGCAGGAAGCGTCAATGCTCTTAAGAATTCCGTTGAGCGTGACCGTAACAACCAGCAAGCCATCCGTGCCCTCGCGGAAGCACAGGAAGCGGCTGGCGACACGGCAGGCGCATTGGCAACATGGACGAAGCTAATCGATGTCGAAGAAGGCCTGCCGGGTAAAGTCAAGGCCATCCCGGAGCTGACCGAGACGCACGCCGTTTTTGCGTATGCAAAGCTCGCAGCTGCACCGGAGACATCAAAGGATGTCAGAATCGCGTGCTTCCTGAAAGCGCTTTCGCTGACGGAGCGTTATTTGAAGACATCGGATGTCTACATCACCATGGAGCTCGGCCAAACCACCGGATCAACGCTAGAACAAAAGCTGTCAAAGGTCCGCGAGCGCCGTGCGGCGTTGAAAGCGGTTGCCATGAAGTGTGCGGATGAGCTAGCGGTTCTCGACACAAGTGGGACCAACTACGAAAAGCCACTTTCAGATACTTTTGCTGCCTACGAAGTGCGATTTGACCGCCTGATCGGTGGCAAGCTGTAGGAACGACCCAATGCAGTCGTCGCAGGCGGTGTGCTAACATACTTCATCCCAAAGCGCTGCAAAGATGCATCCAAATGGAAAGAGAATGAGCTTTTGAATCGACAGGATTTGGCCAATTTGCTGCGCTGTCCCGAGACGGGAAACCCGCTGACCGGCTGGAATGGAACGGATGCAGAGGCAACGCTCCGAACAGCTTGTGGGCGTACGTATCAGGTCGTGGATGGTATCCCAAACCTGCTTCCGGATGCTCTGCGCACAGCTGAGGCTCCAGAAGATTCAACCGCGCGTGAAAAACGCAGTGAAATGGCGGCACGGGATGCCCAGGTGGGCAGCTACGACCAAATGATGGGCCTCAAGATCTTCACCAGTTTCGAAGTTCCAAAGACGCTTGCTTTCCTCGACCTCCAGCCAGCACACATCATGCTCGAGGGTGGCTGCGGGACTGGCCGGATGACACCGGCATTTGTGGATGCCTGTTCCGCAATGGTATGTGTTGACTTTTCGCGCGAGTCGCTGAGGGTTGCGAAGACTAAGCTCAGCCCAAAGCA
Source organism: uncultured Armatimonadota bacterium (assembly GCA_903924445.1). GTDB lineage: Bacteria > Armatimonadota > Armatimonadia > Armatimonadales > Armatimonadaceae > CAIRTT01. The sequence goes on from CAIYBQ010000075.1 coordinate 2,545, forward strand.
GCTTGAGAAAGTTATCTTTGTACAGGCCGATCTGTCAATGCTTCCCGTTGCATCCGATGTCTTTGACCGCGTCGGCAGCTTTGGTGTCTATGAGCACATCCCGACGGTAGCGACACGTGCCGGCGCGATTGCGCACATGGCACGGGTTTGCAAGAGCAAGGCGGCGGGTGGTCGGTTTTCAATGTCTGCTTACCGCTGGGGTTTCCCACAATCACTGTTCAGTGAGCGGGAAGGTCACCACGGCGGTGGCATCTACTTTATCCGCCTAACACAAGCAGAGCTGCGGGCTGACATGGAAGCCCACTTTAAGGTAGAAGGATTCACCGAATCGTTGCTGTATTATCACCTCGCATGGGGGCATAAGAAATAGATGAGTGGCGCATACACACCCGGACTAACCGTCAGTGCACGGACTACCATAATCAAGACACGTCGCTTGCCTCTCAAGGGCACAGTTCTCTCGACCACCGGCACGTGGGTGACCCCATCCGATAAGGTGGCTCGGGCTGAGCTCCCAGGCATCATGCAGCCCATCAAGGTCGCGAGCAAGCTCGGTATCGAACCAAGCGAAGTCCCCGCGCTCCTGACCGTCAAGGTCGGTGACAAGGTTAATCGTGGCGATATTGTTGCCATCACAAAGGGGATGTGGGGATTATTCAAGTCCGAGTGCAAGTCGACAACGACTGGCACCGTTGAGCTCATCTCGAACATCACTGGAAATGTCGGTATCCGGGAAGCCCCGACGCCGATTGAAGTGGATGCGTATATCCCAGGGAAAATCATCGAAGTCCTCGATGGCGAAGGCGTTGTCATCGAAGCCCACGGCGCGCTCATTCAGGGTATTTTCGGTATCGGCGGTGAGCGCCGCGGCGAGATCATGATGATTACCGCGGGGCCGGATGACCCAATCACGGCAGACATGATTACATCGGCGCATGCCGGCAAAATCATTGTTGGCGGGTCCAACCTCAGCGGCGATGCCCTGCGTAAAGCACACGAGCTCGGTGTTACAGGCATTGTCGTAGGCGGCATCATCGACAAAGACCTTATCGATTACCTCGGCTATGATATCGGCGTTGCAATCACAGGCCACGAAGACATCCCACTTACGCTTGTCCTCACCGAAGGCTTTGGCACGATTGCGATGGCGGGACGGACCTTTAATCTTCTCAAGTCGCTTACGGGCAAAATAGCGAGTATCTGCGGTGCAACGCAGATCCGTGCAGGGGTAATCCGCCCAGAAGTCATCGTCGCAGATGACACCGAAAATGCAGGCGGCACCGCGGCAGATGAAGTTGTCCCAAGCTTTTCGCTCGAGCCTGGCACAAACATCCGTATCATCCGGGAGCCGTACTTTGGACTCCTGGCTACGGTCACGGCTCTTCCGCATCACCTTGTCGTTGTTGGTTCCGGAGCCGAAGTCCGGGTCCTCGAGGCAAAGCTAAATACAACAGGTGACATCGTAACAGTCCCCCGTGCAAATGTTGAAATTGTTGCTGGTTGACAAGTCGGAATGACAGGGTAGGCTGATAGCGAAGGTTAACCGTTAGGTCCTATGTACATTCATCGTCAATTTGGCTGGTTTACTGTGTTTGCTCTGACTGCGATGGCAGTGTGGTTCGCATTTGTCGCGGCGCTTTCGCCGGGCGACAGAGGTGAGTTTCAGAGCATTTTTCTGATGATTGCCGCGTTACAGCTGGCGTTTTATCAGCTTACAACCATTGTCACTGAGTCGACGCTGACCGTCCGTTACGGCATTGGCTTACTTGCCTTCCGCTTCCCACTGAGCGAAATCACGCAGATAACTGAGCGTAACGTGCCTTGGTACGCAGGCTACGGCATCCGCTGGGTCGGGGATGCGTGGTTGTTCAATGTCAGCGGCCGGGATGCCATCGAGGTTACATTTGCCAGCGGACGTAAAGTTTGGGTCGGCACGGATGACCCGGATGGTTTGGCGGCCATTTTGCGCATCCGCATGGAAGAGCTGCGTAGAAATGCGGTTGATGCGGACACCGAAGCGCCATTTTCAGCAGAGGAAGCAGCAGAGCCAGTAGATGGTGACCACGCTTTGACGACGAGTGGCGATGACACCAACGCTGCAGTCTCACCTGCAACCGTTGAACCGGATGCTCATCCAGCAGACACAAACCCCTCAACAGACTCCGAGTAGTCAGTAACAAAAACTAAACCCCGCACTGTACGACACAGGCGGGGTTTCTTCGTGTCTTGCGACCCTTACGCTTCGGTTGGGTACTTAAATCCCCATGGAGCGCGGATACGGTCAAGCGTACGCATGATGCCGAGCGACTCATCCAACGAAAGAATGTCGCTCTCAAGCTTTCCAGCACGCAGGCAGTTACCGACTTCCTCAACTTCATAATAGAAGCCGGTCTCATGGGCATCAAACTCTTGGAGATCATCTGGCTGGCCGGTAATCGATACCGTCATCTTGGTTGGATGCCAGGCGCTCGCGTGTAGGCGAATCTTTCCATTTGTCCCAAGAACCGTTGCTTCCCACGGTGTGTTCGTCGTCACAGCCGTCGAGATCAGCGCAAGCTCGCCGCCATCGTAGCCCAGAATACACGCCGCCTGCGCATCCACGCCCGTTGGCGCGGGTGTCATCATGCTCTCGATACGCACCGGCTCGCCGAGCACAAAGGACGTAAAGCTCACTGCGTAAACACCGACATCGAGGAGGGCGCCGCCACCGAGCGCAGGGTCAAACAACCGGCTCTCAGGGTTAAAGGTCGCGCTGAAGCCAAAGTCGGCATAGACCATCCGGACATCGCCAATCGCCTTCGTGTCGAGCAGCTCACGAAGCTTGTGCATAAGCGGGAAGAAGCGGGACCACATCGCTTCCATCATGAAAACACCCTTTGCCCGGGCAGCATCCACGACTTCCTGCAGCTCAACCGCATTGATCGTAAATGGCTTCTCGCACAGCACGTGCTTGCCGTGTGCAATCGCCAGCAAACAGTGCTCTTTATGCAGTGGATGTGGGGTTGCGACGTAGATAACATCCACATCCGGGTCTGCACAAAGCGCCTCATACGAACCGTGTGCTGTCGGGATGTCATATTGACTGGCGAATGCCTGTGCCTTGGCGATGTCGCGGGAGCCTACGGCTTGGATAGCGTGTGTTTCTGGCTGCGCCTGCACGCTCTTGGTGAGCTTATGGGCGATGGAACCAGGGCCGAGGATACCCCAGCGGATGGGGCCGGAGTGAGTGAGGTGCATTGTCGACATGCCAGCGTTTTACGCCAATTCCGGATGCCTTGCATTTTCACGATGGCTGATTCGTAGAATCATTTCTATGGATGTCCGGTACCTTTGAGAACAATTCCCACATGGTAGACTTTTCGTATGCCTGTCGCTGCTTTGACAACGCTTGGCTGCAAGGTAAACCAATACGAGACCGAGAAAATCGCTGAGGACTTCCTGCGGGCCGGCTTCACCCTCGTAGACTTTGACAGCCCCGCGGACATCTACGTCATCAACTCTTGC
>CAIYBQ010000076.1 GCA_903924445.1 uncultured Armatimonadota bacterium
GATAAGCATCATCAGTATAAGCACGGCGACAACACTGATCTTTTGAGCCATCTTGTAGGTAGAAAAACTGAGCATAACCAGATAACCAAGCGCTGTAAACACCGTCCAGCTTAAGCCCAACACTTCGAGAAGAGCACGACTCATGGCGAAAAGCATCGAAATTAGTGAGACATGAGTCGTTAGCGCCAGCACAATCACGATAAGCAATCGTCTGCTACCCACGATCTCCTCAAGCCGATTTAAGACCAGAAATCCACCAAAAACATTCAGACAAAGGTGGAGATAGTCTGCATGCAAAAATGGTGAAACCAAGATGCGAAGTAGGGATGATGCATTCCTAAATGGATCAAACCTAAATGTCATAACTGACATCACTGTTGAGATCAACAATATGCAAAGCGCAATCCATTGTGGTCTTCGCTGGTGATCAGGTCGATTCAGAAACAGCCACATCCAAGCGATTGGCATGCTGAATGCGATTGCACTACGTATTACATCCACGGTTCAAGTTATCATATCAGGATACACATTATTGATGGCACAATCTGGAAGATAGAGGAAGACCTACGAAGATGGAACTTGAAGATTCACAAGATTTGGAACTAATCCTAGATAAGCAGGATGCTGCACTCAAACTGTTAGCCAAACTTCGAATGAAGAGTTTTCCTACAGTACATAACGTGGCTCAACCAAATAATCAACGACGTCAATATAAGCGGTGGGCGGCTCCAGAATCGATAAGTATTGAATGCTTCAATGATGACTGGTTAGCATTCGATGTTATCGATGTTGGTATTGGTGGCGCTAAAGTTGTTCGTACTGAAAATGTTCCAAGGAGTGGTCCATTTGTCTGCAAGCTGGGTGTAGGTTCATTGAACAATGTGTTGGTCTTGGCAGACATCATGTGGATGGCAGATCGGTTTGTGGGAATCCGATTCGAATTTGACAATAACGATGAACATGACATGTGGGCAGAGCACCTAGTTGACACTCTACTCGGCAAACTGTCGATCTAACGTACGGTTACGTGGAAGGTCAATTTTGACTTCGAAACCAGCTGCGGTAGCCATTGCAGTCATTGCACCGCCTAAAGATTTAGCCCGTCCCAGCATTGATTCCATGCCCAGCCCCGATGTAGCTTGTGGGTTCATCGCTTCTTTTCCGTTATCGATGATTGAAATGGACACTGTGCTGCCAGTTAAGCTTACCGAGATATTGACCGTATCGACGTTTACACCATGCCGTACGACATTTGTCAGCGCTTCTTGGACGATACGCAGCACTGGTATGGTTTGGTGATTTCCAAGGCAGTCCATTGTGTCCGAGCCTGCGACTTTAACCGCAATCCCTGTTCGACGTGACCATCTAGACACTTCGCGACTAAGGACCTCTGAGAGGGAAGCATCAACACTCCAGGGATGGTTCAGAAATGTCCAATCTCTTATCTGCTGCATGGATTGGCGAACAACGTCTGCTTCCTCACGAAACAATTCAGCGGCCTGACTGTCACCATCTTTGTCCCGCAACCGGCTCATCACTTCCATCCGTAACACCGTTGCTGCAAGGGCATTACCGATACTGTCATGGATTTCCCTTGATAAAGAAGCACGTTGATTCGACAGGGCGAGGTCGCTTCTCAGCGCTGCAACCTCCGACTGCGCTATTTCAGCTTGCACTCTTAGCCTACGCATAACTGAGCTGACAGCTATGATTAATCCCATCCGGACAAACATTTCCAGCGAGTAACCAACCCAATCGTTTGTCTGGATTGGAGTCGGAAGCGTGCCTAGAAGGAGTGCTGTACATGCAATCGATCGCGTCACGGTCGCGACGAAGCGATTCTCTAGGATTGTCTCGCCGGCAACGACAACAAAAGTCACAACCCACAACGGCGAGTACAGTGCACCGGTGAAACGTAATCCTAACACAATACATGCGAAGTCTACGAAGGCAAAAAGCCAACCTATCTTGAATTTTGGCCGAGGACTTCCCGAATTGGTTGAAACAGCTCTCCGCAGAGACAAATTCGTAGCAGCTACCACCAAAACACAGAGCATCGGTACAAACGAAATCTGAGGAGCCTTCGCATCAAACCCAAAGTATCTGGCAATGATCCAGAGCAATATGCCAACGATACACATCCAATAGACACTTGCGGGTCGTTTTCGCAAGTAATCAAGAAAGGGCGTAATCATGTACGGATGTTACAAGTTTCCATCCAACGAAACTTTGAACAACGCAGCCCTGATGGCATCACGGGCTTTATCGGCTACGGTTTCTGGGTTTTGCCCCAGTTTCAAATCACTGGAACGTATCGTGAACACAATATTCCCGCGGATTAGAACACTCGAGGAAGACTTGGTGACATCGAATAGCTCCGTAGGAACATCCAGTGCTTTGTCTAAGACACTTGACACTTGCGTCAAGTAGGCCTTGTCTGTCGATGTCAGCACAACACGACCATCTAACTGCAGCTCAAAAGTGACACTTTGATTTTTGGCGGGGAGAACACTCAGACGCAGCTGGTTGGTTGTTTGTCGGCGATTGATAGGGATCGCTGCCAAGTCTAGCTTGCTCTTTAGCGATGCAACGCGTTGTTTTTCAGGTGGGTGAGTCCGAAAGATTCCAAGGTCAACCTCTGGTCGGTTCCTTTGATCTCTGGCAAGCCGTTCCATAAACGTCAGTGCTCCCACTGGGTTGAAACCGGCGAGACGCGTCAACTCAAATCCGGCACCATCCGCATCGCGTTCAGCCTGTTGTGAGTAACCATTAACTTTTTGGAGGGCAACCAATTGAAGACCGGTAATCAAGTTACCAGTATCAGCTACTGGGACTTTCGCGAAGATTGCTGCAATCGCGCCAATGGCTAACTGCGTGTTTAGTTTGTCCTGTTCTTTTTGTAGCTTCAGGATGTGATGGTGGGCGGCATGGATGACTTCATGTGCGAGCACGCCAGCAAGCTCATCATCTGATTGAACGTAATCAAGCAAGCCTTTGTTGACATACAGCCAACCTCCAGGCAAGGCAAATGCATTGACGTCTTTGTCATCAACAATGTGAAATCGATACGTGTACGGAGTTCTGTTTTCCGTTCCATACGTCGCTGGAATAACCGTTTTATTGGCAACGTTCGCCAGACGTGCCCCAATCGTGGTCACACGTGAGAGCATGATTGGATCTGAAATCAGCTTCATTCCAGATTTCAGCATTTCTTCGTGAGCTTCGCGCCCAATCTTAATTTCGGGATCTTCCACCGGTGGCTGGGCAGTGCACGTACCAGTGAGATACCCGCTAAGGAGGACTACAGCAGTCAGTAAGCATTTGAGGTGCATATGAATATTGTACGTTCAAATGAAGCTGCAAGATTCCAGCAACGACTAACGAATTAGACGACGCCCACCTGCAAAGTGACTCGAATAATAACCACTATTAAGTGTGTCGATTCGAACAGCATGTCCGCGGGAACTCGCGTGAATAAACATTCCGTTCCCTGAGTAAATCCCTACATGAGAGATTCCACGTCGACCTGCTGTATTGCGGAAGAAAACAAGATCACCTTTAGAGAGCGAACGTTTTGCGATATGCAGTCCCACGCCAAACTGCTCCGCAGCAGTCCGAGGGAGCTTGACTCCGACCTTTCGGTAC
>CAIYBQ010000077.1 GCA_903924445.1 uncultured Armatimonadota bacterium
CAAACGCATAGCTGTCGATGCTCTACAGGTGGCGGTTGGTTTGTGACTGGAATGCAACCAAAACCGTCATCGAGTATTTAGGTCATTGCGGCAACTTCGATGCTTGCCATCCGATTCTAAAGCTCTGCGGGAGGCACCCTCGCCACTGGCTTTTCGCCCACAACCACCTGCGGGACCACCGGCAAGCAATCGCCACTGGAACACTTTACAGAGCGATCCTTCGCGCCACGCCACGGAGCCGCACTCGCGATGCCAAGGCCAATCACCAAAAATAACAGTAGTGCAAAGCGTTTCATGTCGTACCCTTCCACCCTATCAGAGGATGAAGTTCGCGACACAGGTTCAAAAACTGGCTTTGTAATCATCGACTAAATCCCTGCTAGAATCTACGCCATGCGCACTCCCATCAAGGTCTTCATCCTCGCCGGTCAGTCAAACATGGTTGGCTCCGATGCCCATGCAGCGAAAATCGACTCCTATCCCACCTACAAGGGTGCGGGCGCGACACAACCCGATGTGCGATTTGCAAGTTTGCCAGAGCTCCCAAAAACGGGATTCCAAGGCTGGACACCGCTAACACCAAACGATGCCTTTGGCCCCGAAGTAACTTTTGCACGCGCAGTCACTAAAGCACTGAAACAGCCGATTGCGATTATCAAATCCGCCATCGGAGGCACAACCGCCGCCTACGACTGGAACCCGGATGCCCCCGAAAGTGGACAAAAGCTCTACCCCCGCACGCTTGAGCTCATCCGCGGCGCCCTCAAAAATCTGACAGAGCAGGGAATTCCGTACACCATCGAAGGCGTCCTCTGGCACCAGGGCGAGAATGACATGCTCGACCGCCGCGTAAACGGGAGCTACGCTGCGAACCTCACCCGCATCATCAAGCAATTCCGGACAGATCTTGGCACCACTAATCTGAAGTGGTTTATGGGCGAGGTCAGCACCAAGGGCATTTGGGGGATGGACAACCGCTCCAATATGTCCATCCTACGCAAGCAGCAACAGCAGGTCTTGGATTCCGATAAGTACATCACGTTTGTCCCGACAAGCCATTTGGCCTTCGATGTGATGGGCTCTGGCCAACCCCACTACCACTTCGGGACGCAGGGACAGCTGCAAATGGGGGATGCCTTTGCGGCTGCGTACCTCGGCAAAACGGGAAAAACACGCGTTGTCATAAGGCGACCATCCCCAAAATTCCCGCCGAAGGGCAGCCGTGTATACATCGTTGTGCTTGCGGGGCAGCGGAACGCCGAAGGGGATGACGCCTTTGTACAGGACATTTCGAGCAGCCTAACGGTGGGTTCGCTGGCAAAACCCGATGAGAGAATTCTCTTCCGTTATTCCATCGGGGGTGGCGTTCAGACATCGAATACCTGGGAGCCTCTCGCCCCGGTCAGTTCCCTTGGAAACTTCGGCCCCGAGCTTTCGCTTGGCAAGCGGCTCCGGGAAAACATTCCCATGACCGAAGGCATCGCGATTCTCAAGTTCACCCACAGCGGCGCACAGATCGCAGACTGGCTGCCGGGTAGCCCCGAGGCTGAGCGGAATGTCCATCAACAGCTGCTCACTTTTATTACCGCAGCCGTAAATGACCTGACAAAGCGAGGCTATACCGTCATCCCGGCGGGAATTTGCTGGCACGCCGGCGAGAATGACACCTACTACAGCCCATACATCCGCGACTATGCTAAACGCCTACAGCAGCTGGCAACATCCATTCGCGTGACCTGTAACGCCCCGAATATGTCCTTTATTTGCTCTGAGCAACACCCAAAGAGCCCATGGGTCCACATCAATGAGATGAATGCGCAGCTGACAAAGCTGAGTGATGGCGACAAGAACACAACCGTAGTGCCGACCGCGTCCATCCCACATGGCAAGGTGCACTTTGGAGCCGCGGGGACGGTTGCACTTGGTGAGCTCTACGCGGATGCCATCCTGAAACGCCTGAAGTCTTAGCTAGTCAAGAATACCTTTGTAGCGGTCAGCCCGGATTTCCGGCCACTCAGAATCCAGCATCGAGAACCACACCGTGTCCCGATTCTGGCCCTTGACGACCATATGTTGCCGGAATGTCCCTTCGTAGGTAAAGCCGTAGCTCTTCGCGGCTGCCGCGCTGCGGAGATTCATGTGGTGGCATTTCCACTCGATGCGCCGAAAGCCGTGCGTCTCGAACAAATGCTGAAGCAGGATTCCTGTAACGCGGCGTGAAATCCCCTGGCCTTGGACAGCAGGCGTATACCAAATCGTCCCTAGTTCACAGCGCTTGTCTGACTCAGAGATTTCCATGATGCGCAGCTGGCCGACGGGAACCCACTGGGATTCAGACCAGATGTCCACCGTCAGCGCGATGCCGCTAGGGTCATCGGCTGCACGCTGCATCCAGGCCTGAAACGCAGCGATGCCATCAAATGGCCCCCAGTGCATCCAGCGCCAAATCCGTGCATCACAGTCATCCTCATGCGCTGCAGCAAACATTGCATGGGCATCAATGACTGGAACAACGCGGCGTATCCGTAAGTTCTCTTTCTGGATATCCGCCGGCCAGAGGAATTCTTTGTTCAGCATCCCGTGCTAAATCCGCAGTAGCCACGCGACGAGCTTGCCAGGCTCCCAGCAGTTCACGACCTGCTCCTTGGTAAGGCCGGCGCGCCGGGCCATTGCAAGACCGTACGGCAGCCAGTCAAAGTGA
>CAIYBQ010000078.1 GCA_903924445.1 uncultured Armatimonadota bacterium
ACACGTGGCATCGGTGCTAACTGCGCCATCCGACGCTCCCCAGTGATGGCTCTCGGTGGGTTTGACCCGGAAATGGGACCTGGCGGCGACTTCCGAGCGTGTATCGACTACGACCTAACTGTCCGCTGCATCGTCGCTGGACACACCGTTCAGGAAACACCAGCATCCGCAGTTATTCACTATGGTTTTCGCACCCACAAACAAGGCGCACGCCTGATGCGAAATGCATTCCACGGAATCGCGGCGATGCACACAAAGCTCATCCGCGCCGGACACTACAATGACATCCCCTGCATGATCCACGAATTCGCCTGCTATGCAGCAGCACCACTGTTCCAAAACCTGATGAAGGGAAAGCTACAAGGTCTGCAAGCCATCAAGGGCTTTGCAAGTGGAATCGCAGCGGCACTGCGCCACGACTTCGATGCGACAACCGCGATGTTCCAGCCGAACCTTGCGACCAGCGGCAGCATCATCCCGATGCCAGCGTTTGGCGTTGCCAGCAACCCATCTTTTGCCACGGCTCAGAATCCAGTGCTGACGGTTGTAGATGGCGGACTCCAGGATGGCATGGCTACCGCAACAAATGAAACCGCTACGTTTGCGGTTTCCAGTAACCAGCCTACAAATGTAGATGTCCAGGAATCGGTTCAGCTCGCAGCCTAACGTAATAAACAGTCACACATCAACACCGTAGAATGCCTTCAGACAGGACACAATGGCTGGAGGCATAATGCAATTTTGCGTGTTTGATACCGAAACAACAGGCCTGCCAACACCCGTTGAAACACCGGATGGCATCAAGCTTGTGTACCCACGCCTCGTCCAGCTGGCATGGGTTATTCTCGACCAAAACCTCGAGGAAATCGCACACGCATCCTTTATCATCCAGCCCGACCAATGGACCATCCCGGATGATGTTGTCAAAATACATGGCATCACGACATCCGATGCCTTCCTCCTCGGCGAACCAATCCACGATGTCCTCGCAGCATTTGCAACAGCAATCGCAGCTTGCACACACATCATCGCCCATAACATCGCTTTCGATACAGGCGTCCTAAACGGCGAATATGAACGGTATGAGATCCCAAATGCCATTCTTGGCAAACAGCAGTGCTGCACCATGGAAACAGGTCGGGGAATTATGAAGATCCCGGGATCCGATGGCTACCGACGACCAAATCTCGCTCGCCTCGCGAAACACTACTTTCCAAACAGTGATTTCATCATCGCCCACGATGCCCTTGCTGATGCACAAAAGGTCGTTCGCATCTTCATCCGGATGGTGAATACCGGCGATTTCACGCCGTGAATTGAACAATTACGCCTCTATGGCAATCCGTACCAGCTGCATCTCTAGACACATATCTAAGCACCATGCTAAGATTCGAAACCTGTCCATCCATCGATGACCAGAAACAGAAACTTCGCTGAGAAATAAGACCAAATGCTGACAAACCGCTTTCGGGGACTGATCGCACTCACAGCAACGCTGACCGTACCCATCATGCACCTCATCGCAGGTGCAGCCCCCATCACGCCAGCGGCTAAACCCGTTCCGACGCGGACCGAACTCGCGAAGCAGTTTCAGACCACCGTCAAACCATTTCTTGCCACCTACTGCAACAACTGCCACGGTGCCTCCAAGCCGCAAGCACAGCTAAACCTGACACGCTTCACCGACATCTCAACCGTCCTCGCCGACATCCCACACTGGTCGATGACAAAGCAACGCGTTGCAGATGTAGAAATGCCACCTGCCGGCGCAAAGCAACCTAAGCCTGCTGAGCGACAAGCCGTCGTTAAGTGGATTGCCGATGTCCGTAGCTACGAAGCAAACCGGACCGCCGGTGACCCTGGTATCGTCCTCGCACGGCGCCTGAGCAACTCTGAATACGACAACACCATCCGGGACCTGACCGGCGTCGACCTGAAGCCCACAAAGGCATTCCCCGTCGATCCAGCAAACCAGGAAGGCTTTGATAACTCCGGCGAATCTCTCACCATCTCGCCAGCACTTGCAAAGAAGTACTACGAAGCCGCACGCTCTGTTGCCGAAAACCTCGTCCTGACATCCGGAGGGTTTTCGTTCTCCACACACCCCGTGATGTCTGAGCCTGACAGAGATAAGTTCTGCGTCCTGCGCATCGTCGACTTCTACCGACAACAACCAACCGACATCGCGATGTACCTCGAAGGCGTATGGCGCCATCGCCATCGCAACGCCCTCGGGACACCCGCAGCAACACTTGATTCCATCGCCCAAAATGCCAAAATCAGCCCAAAGTACCTAAAGACCGTCGCACAGCTCCTGGATGACAAGTCCATCACTGTAGGCCCAATCGCAAAGCTGCAAGCATCCATGGATGCCATCCCAGCCCCGACACGCGTAAACGAAACAGCACCAAAGCCACGCTTCCGTGAGACCGCGAACTGGATACAGAAACTCCGCCGGCATATTGCCTACCGCCATCCAAACCTCAACGTCCCCGGTGAATTCACCCCGGGCAGCTACACAAATGTAATCTGGAAGGATTACTTGTATGCATCCACGCGCCGGAAATTCGACCCATCCAGATTGCTGATTGGCAGCAACGATGATGCCGGCATCCCTCAGAATGAAGCCGCACGCACGCCCTACATCGCATCGTTCACCAAATTCGCTTCCATCTTCCCGGATACGTTCTATATCGATGAACGTGGCCTGATGGAATACGATGCCCAATACGAGCGCTCCGGACGCTTCCTTACCGGTGGCACACACAACGCGACCAGCTATTTCCGCGACGATGCACCTCTCATAGAGCTCATCATCGATGACGCGACTAAGAAAACCCTGGACACACTCTGGAAAGACTTTGAAGTTGTTGCTGAGTTCAATGAGCGGATGTACCTCCAAGGCATCTTCTATGAGCGCAACGAAGCACAAACCATCCTCGTAACCCGGGATGCTGAATTCAACTTCGCAAAGTCGGAAGACCGCAAATGCGCAAGCCCAGCCAGCATCGCGAAGTTTAAAGAGCTCTACCTCGCCAAGGCGAAGCGAAAAAATGCGACCCCAGAGACCCTGGTCGCCTATGCTGCATACTTCGACCGTTCAACAGAAGCGATCGAACGCGAAACTCGGGAACGCCGCGAAGCAGAACCCCTCCACCGCAAGGCACTCCTCGACTTTGCCGCAAAAGCTTGGCGACGACCACTCACCGCATCGGAAACAAAAGACCTCCAGGCAACCTACGCATCCCTTCGATCGAAGGAAGGCCTCTCGCACGATGATGCCATCCGGGACTCCGTTACCCGTATCCTGCTCTCACCGCGTTTCCTTTACCGGGTCGACCTGGATGCTGACATCGATGCACTTTCCCAGTCTGAGAGTGCCTTTACCCTCACATCCACACTGCAACAAAAGCTGCGAACAGCACCAAAACAAGCGCAGACACCCCTCAATGACATCGCCCTTGCAAGTAAGCTCAGCTACTTCCTCTGGTCATCGATGCCCGATGCTGAACTTATGAAGCTTGCCGCCGCCGGAAAGCTGCACGAACCAGCCATTCTCGCAGCACAGACCAAGCGGATGATCAAGGATCCCAAAATCAAAGCATTGGCTGTCGAATTCGGTGCGAACTGGCTTGATATCCGTCGCTTTGAAGAACATAGCGCCGTTGATCGAGAACGCTTCCCAGCATTCGATGACAACCTCCGACAAGCGATGTTTGATGAACCAGTCCGGTTCATTATGGATGGCCTTCAGTCGAACACATCTATCCTTGACTGGCTCTATGGCAAGCACACCTTTGTCAACGGGCCGCTTGCAAAGCACTACGGGATGGATGATCTCAAGGTCCCAGATGACATCCTTAATGACCCGAAGCAATGGTTCCGCGTGGACAATGCCGATCGCTACAGCCGCGGCGGTATCTTGCCGATGGCGGCATTCCTGACAAAGAATGCATCCGGTCTACGAACCAGTCCTGTCCGCCGTGGCTACTGGATGGTCAAGCGGGTGCTCGGCGAATACATCCCACCACCGCCAGCCGTCGTCCCAGAGCTGCCTAAGGATGAAAAAGCCCTTGGCGACAAGACGCTTCGACAGGCACTTTCACAACACCGGGATAACCCAGCCTGCTCCGGATGTCACGCACGCTTCGACTCCTACGGGCTTGTTTTCGAAGGATTCGGCCCAATCGGTGAGCTGCGCAAATTCGACCAAGGTGGCAAACCGGTTGACACCGCTGCACCATTCCCCGGTGGTGTTGAAAAGTCCGGCGTCGCTGGACTCCAGGAATACATCAAGAGCAAACGCCAACAGGACTTCCTCGACACCTTTGCACGCAAAATGTCAACGTACGCCCTCGGACGGACACTGCAACCATCCGATGACCTTCTCCTCACAAACATCCAGACCAGGCTCCGAACAACCGATTACAAAATTGGGTCTATGATAGAAGCCATCGTAAACAGCAGACAGTTCCGTTACCGACGCGCCAGCATCTCTACCACCGTTGCCAATAAGGAATAACCCGATGACGAACGAACAACGCATCCAACATCACCTCTCACGCCGAGTTTTCCTGCACGGAACCGGCGTCGCGATGGCCCTTCCATGGCTTGAGAGCATGCCGGTCTGGGGTGCCACGGATGACACTGC
>CAIYBQ010000079.1 GCA_903924445.1 uncultured Armatimonadota bacterium
GCTAGAAATTCATACCATTGAGGCTCTGGAAGACTCCGATGTCCTTAAAGTGTCAACGCCACACCTCGATGATGTCGTGCGCCTCGTGGACAACTATGGCCGTGAGGGGACAAACGCGCCGTAGGGGTTTCGCAGCCTAGTCATTGTGAGTCGGCGCCGCGCTGTGGTGCGCCGGCTCTTATTTTTTGTGCTTGGTCTGATACGTTGCGAAAGCACTTTCAATCGCATCGCAAGCACCAGATACGCCATTTTCAGCTGAAACAATTTCACCGATGCGCCGTGCTGTCGCCTTGATGACGTCATCCGTCATTAACGACTGTAGCAACCGTGTGTATCCCATTCCTTTGCAACGTCTGCGTGGACGCCAAGCACCGAGACCCGCTTTAACAACACGGTGTGCATTGTCCGGCTGGTCGTGTGCAAATGGCACCACAAGCTGCGGCTTTCCAGCACGCATCGCCTGTGCCGTCGTCCCCGCCCCGCCCTGATGTACAACCAGTGAACACTTCGGCATAATCATTGAATGCGGTGCATATGGAACAGCAAGCGCCCCTGGAGGAAGACCTTCCAGCTCTTTCTGGCCATCCGGGAGACGTCCCACCAACAAAATCGACCGGTGCCCCGCGCGGTATGCGGCCCATGCCGATTGCTTGAAAAAGTCGCCCGCTGCAAATACTGCACTCGTCCCGAGCGTAAAGAGAATCGGCTCCGGACCAGCATCGAGGAATGCCTGAACATCCGCGCTCCAGCCAGCCGCCTCGCCACCCTCGAGGTGATCGTGGAACAGAAATCCGGGCTGCACAACATGTTCTGGCCAGTCTGGTTGCGGCGAACCAAGCTGTGGCGAAAACAAGGCTAGCGTCAAATCTGGGGAAAACTGGCCATCGAACAGCGGATGGCCACCCTTTTGCAAATGGTATTCGCTCCGCAAAGCGTCGACGGCCTTGACCCATCGCCGTGTGCGGTACTTGGCAAACGTCAGCAATGGAGCCATCACGCCCGGAGGAGGCATCGGCTTCCCAATAAGCTTAGTAACCCCCGGCGGAATGGGCGGGTCGTAGGCGCTGCAGAAAACAATCGGCTGAAGGACCATCGAGAAAAACGGGATGCCAAGGCGCTCCGCAACGATTGGACTAGGGAAGACAAGTGAGTGAGAAATCAGGAGATCGGCATCTTTACATGCTGTATGAAGATCTTCATCCATGTCACGAAGACTTGGCAGAAGAACATCCGTGAGCATCGTCTTCGTGCCTGTCCGCGGGTCCATCACCCGGCGCGCAAGATCGTGGATGTCTTTTGGGTCCGGGAGGTCCGGGCGGAGGGGATGGAACTCGTAGCCCAGAGCCTCGACGCGCTCTTTATAGAGCGGGCAGGTAGCGATTCCGAGGTGGTGGCCACGCTGGCGAAGACCGGCGCACAGTCCGAGAACTGGATGCAGGTCGCCATACGTACCCCAAGTTGAGACTACGATTCGCACAGTGCCTATGCTAACACACCAATGTGCGGTATTCGTGAAATGTGTGTATTGGATGCATCAACACGTAAGGTTTCACTCCGGTCATTCTCCTGTAGAATGCTCAGACGTGGTGGCGATCATGCTGTGAACCTTGCCCTCGGGGATTCGTCCGTTGCTGTGATGCCATCCTGAAGTGCCCCCCGGGAACCAGGAAGCGCTAAAACCGTTACTGTATACGGAGATAACAATGCCAGTCGTACTAGAGACAACCGATGTCACCAAGACCTATAAGACGGGTAACTTTGACCTGACCGTCCTTAAGGGAATCACGCTGCAAATTCACGCTGGTGAGTTTATAGCCATCATGGGGCCATCGGGTTCCGGCAAGTCGACCTATATGAACATCCTTGGATGTCTCGACCGGCCGACGACGGGTAAGTACTATCTCGAGGGCGATGATGTCTCCCGCCTCTCCGATGACCGCCTCGCCGAAGTTCGCAACCGTAAGTTCGGCTTTGTTTTCCAGAGCTTCAACCTCCTCCCGCGGACGACTGCACTACGGCAGGTGGAGCTCCCGATGCTTTATGCCGGAGCAAGCAACCGTGAGGAGCGTGCCAAGTGGGCGCTGAATCGTGTTGGCCTCTCTGACCGCATGGACCACAAGCCCAATCAGCTTTCCGGTGGACAGCAACAGCGCGTTTCGATTGCCCGAAGTCTCGTCAATGACCCGGTCATCGTCTTTGCGGATGAACCAACAGGCGCACTCGATACCCGCACATCCTTTGAAATCATGGACATTTTCCAAGAGCTAAATGCCGAAGGAAAGACCGTCATCATGGTCACGCACGAAAATGACATCGCACGCCATGCCACACGGATCATCCGGTTCCGTGATGGTGAGATCGTAGAAGATGGCCCTGTTCTCGACCGTGTGTTCGCAAAGGATGAGCTCGCTAAGCTGCCCCCTGTAAACGCACCGGCGCACTAAGCGGACATCATGCGTGTTGTCATCTCCGGAGCCACCGGATTTATTGGAAATGCACTTGGCGCTGCGCACGATTTGCGGGGTGACTACCCTACCGGAATCGCAACGCGGAGTGGCGTTCTGGGGCCGATGCAGCTCGATGGCCTTGATATCCGTGATGCCCGTGCGGTGGATGCGTGTATCGCACAGGCCCGTCCAGATATTATTTATCACTGCGCGGCACTCTCGACTCTCAAAGATCCCAGAAACCTGAACAACATTGAGGAAATGATTCAGACCAATGTTATTGGGACGCTGAACATTCTAATGGCAGCTCGGCGGAGCAATGTAAAAGCATTTGTCTTCGTGTCTTCCGATAAGCAATATGGGACGCACGCCAGCCTGCCGGTAAATGACATTTCAGATGACACATTTGCAAATGGTGGTCTCTACGAAATGACAAAGGCGTGGGGCGATCAGCTGGCACGGTTGCTCGCAGGCGTCTCGGATGACATGTCAATACGGGTTGCACGCCTTGTAAATGTGCACGGTCCACGTGATCTGAATTTTTCGCGAATCATTCCGGGCACTATCAAACGCTGCATCGATGGGACACCGGCCCGTGTAACCGCGGGGCCCGCCGGCGCCGCGCTGCGGGAATACATCCACATTTCGGATGTCACCAATGCTTTGCTTGCCCTGGCCGATGATGCCCTCAAAGCCACACGGCCAGCAGATTTGGAAGCGGCACCCAGTGGGATGCTCGTACCAGTTGCGTACAACATCGGTAGCCCACACCGCCATACAGCATCCGATGTGGTCTCGCTGGTACGTAAGAGCGTGTCGGAGACATTGGGGATTGAGACACCTGAACCAGATGTGGCAGCATCTCCAGCAGGTGCATTTGAACCCCGTGACCAGACCACGGATACATCCCGCTTACGTTCCTTACTCGGACACTGGGAGCCAAAAAGCATTGCTGAGACGCTCCCGGCAACCATTGGTTGGTACGCATCCGCACTGGTTGATTAGTGCCGTTCCTCTCCTAAAATGCACATAGTTCTGTGCACACATTTCATGCACACGTGAAATTCATTAACTCTTTCTTATGCCAAACGGCATATTCGGAACAACAATTGCCTTACGTGACTGTGGATACAACCACTTATGTTCACGTTTTCATCAAGCATCATCAAAAAAGTCACTTTTAGCACTTGGATTTGCGCAATCTTCAGCATCGTGAATGGCAGCCATGCCGATGTTCGTATTGCCCAAGCAGGGCAAGTCAGCACACTTCGACAGGAGGCAGTTCAGCTCTCCGAATACGATGCATCCACGGTTCTCGTTCAGTTCAAGCCCGGGCTATCAGACACGAACCGGGATCAGCTACTGGCCAATTTTGATGGGGCTCTGGTTCGCAAATTTAGTATTCTTCCTGGACTTGCGGAGGTCACCGTCGGGACATCCGTCGGGGATGCGCTCAGTACTCTAAGAGCATCCAACGCTGTCATTTCAGCTGAACCTAACTATCGGCTTCACGTGGCCGATGTCCCCAATGACCCTAGTTATTCGAAGCAGTGGGCACTTGACTCCGATACCGCCATCCATATAGATGCCCGTCGTGCGTGGGCTCTCCGCAAAGGATTACACTCTCTCAAGATTGCTGTGCTTGACACGGGAGTCGACAAAACACATCCTGAATTTGGTGACAACATCTGGACGAACCCGCGTGAAATCGCCGCGGATGGCATTGATAACGATGCAAATGGCTATATCGATGACACCAATGGCTGGGATTTTACATACACGGCCCCAGGCTTGATGCGTTCCAATGGCGATAACGACCCGGCGGATGGCCACGGACATGGCACGCATGTGGCGGGCATTATCGCAGCGCAGGGGAACAACGAGATTGGGGTCACGGGCGTCTGCTGGGATGCTGGCATTGTCCCGCTGAAGGTCATTGGGGATGATGGCTCTGGGCTTACGAGCTGGTTGATCGCCGCCATCGAGTACAGCGTGCGTAACGGAATCCCGATTGCAAATGCATCCATTGGTGGTGCGAAGTACAGCGGCTTCTGCATGGCCGCCATTGCTAACGCAGGTGTGCAGGGAAATCTCCTGTTAGTGGCAGCTGCTGGAAACAACGGCACAGACAACGATGTCACACCATTTTATCCAGCATCTTATGATCTCCCGAACATTGTTTCCGTTGCAAGCACAACATCCAGCGGCACGATGTCATCCTTCTCAAACCGTGGGTTGGTAAGCGTCGACATCGCCGCGCCAGGGTCATCGATCACATCCACCTACCCACAATTAAAGGTCGCCAGCGGCTACACAACGCTTTCGGGCACATCGATGGCAGCACCGATGGTGACTGGAGTAGCTACGCTCCTCCATGAAAACCGACCAGAGTGGGGATTTGCTGAGATCAAAGCGGCATTGCTTACATCTGTGACGCCACTGTCTGGGCTTTCGGGTACAGTCGCATCCGGTGGTTTAGTCAATGCGTATCAGGCGATGATGTTGTCGAATAAAGTTGAGTTAGTTGGTCTGCGGCTGGGTAAATCTGTACTTCGGGGCGGCGATCCTCTTACTGTTGAAGTGACGTTGGACCGTCCTGCGGCAGCCGGTGGGGTGGTGGCTGAGCTGTCATCCAACAATCCTGCTGTCCGCCTCCCTGCAAGTGTCGTGATTCCTGGCGGGATGACTAAGGCGACTATCACCGGCTCGGTGATGGCCGTTGGTGCGATGACAACCGGCTCAGTATCGGTAACACTCCAAGGGCAAACGCTGGATGTTCCCGTTACGGTGAAGCCTCCGATGTTGGGTGGTGTAACGCTTGGCTTGTCGCCGATTGCACCCAGTGGTGTGACACAAGGCATCGTGTCGCTGCAGCAGCCAGCAGGGGAAACTGGATTGGATGTCCTGCTGACATCGGATATCCCTGGCATTGTTGTGCCGATGAGTGTTCA
>CAIYBQ010000080.1 GCA_903924445.1 uncultured Armatimonadota bacterium
CTGTCTTTTTGTTGAGCGCAACGATGGACTTGGCACCACCCGGAGTGACGATGACATTGTTGCCATCAATCAACGCAGACTCGGAGTAGCCCCATGTCGGGACGCGTCCGCCGAATTCCTTGACCAGGTTGCGGCGCCAAACGATAGCACCCGTGGCCGTGTCTTGGCAGATGACATCCCCGGCAACACCGATGGAATACATCCGGTTGCCTTCAACCGTTGGCGTAGAGCGGGAGCCATAACCACCTTGAGCGGCATCGAGTTTGATTGCCTTTGCGATAGGAGTCGCCCAGATATCCTTGCCTGTCTTGGCATCCTTCGCCCAGATGACTTCATCGTCACCGCGGAGGCCTAGACCGTAAATGCGATTTCCGACGATACTTGGCGTAGCGTGAGCATCTCCGCAGCCCTTGGCTGACCAGAGAAGCTTGGGGCCGGTGCTCGGCCAGGATTTCAGGAGACCCGTTTCTTTGGAGATGCCAGTTCGATCCACGCCTCTAAACTGCGGCGAGTCTGTTGGTGCAAGGGATGTGAACCGTGGGGCGGCAAGCGTAGCTGTTACGAGTGCGACAGTCAGCAAAGACATCATCATTTCCTACTCCCTCCAAAAACCATTGTCATTACAAATGCAGTGGAAGGTCATCCCGTTAGGGATGACCTATGACCAACTAGTCTGCGAGGCCGCTGGCCTCGACCTTACCTGCGTAGAAGCCACCTTTGGCTCCGATTGTGTACACCTTGAGCGACTTGCCTGGACCCATAACGGTGAACTGTTGTGTGGTCGTCTTTGTGTCCGTGGCCGGGATCGAGCTTGCGTGGCCATCGACCCATGCAGCATTGAACGTGGTTGAGTGACGCGCTTGAACAAGCTGGACTTGCATGCCTGGATAGGGGGATGTACCTACATTGCCATCGTAGAGCATGATCGTTCCCGTGGTGTTTTGGACAGCTGCGAGCGTGACAGGCGCTGCGCCTGGGAAGAAGCCATTCGTCATCAGGCCGCCATTTACCACGACACTCGTCCAAGGTGGTGTGTTCGCACATGGCGCACCTGTGGTCAGCTGGGTATTGATGGCATCCTTGTCAGATGGGCAGCGGTTGATCTCATTGTTCTTCACATACGGAGAAACAACGCTGTAGAACGTGTCGACGCACTGTCCATTCAGGTTTGCGGAGAATGGAAATGTTTCGTCGTAGTCCTGGACATACATCAAGGCTGCAGTCGCATACTGCCGATGGTTGCTGAGACAGGAGGCCTGACGTGCCTTTTCGCGTGCCTGAGCAAACACAGGGAACAGGATCGCTGCAAGGATTGCGATGATGGCGATAACGACTAGGAGTTCAATGAGAGTGAATGCGCGACGAGATGTCATTAATACGGTCTCCTGAGGATAAATTACACCGCCAAACGGCAGAGTTCCTCTGTGTGTGATTCTGCTACATTTCCTGACAGCATTTCCAGTCTATCCGACGACTTGTGAGGCACATCTGTTCATGAGCAGCAGTTAAAGAAAAACAGCCCCTCAGGCGAGGGGCTGTCGGTGATTGCAAGTTAAACAGCCTTTGCCGTCTTTACCGTCTGGATGATTCTCGCAGAAACCTTGTATGGATCGGCTGCGGAGTTTGGACGGCGGTCTTCAAGCCAGCCCTTCCAACCGCGCTGAACCGTTCCCATTGGGATACGAATCGATGCGCCACGGTCGGAGACGCCGTAGGAGAACTTATTCCATGGAGCGGTTTCATGCTTGCCGGTAAGGCGCTTGTCGTTGTCCGGTCCGTAGACATCGATATGTGCTTGGATGATGTCCTCTGGTGCGAATGCCTGGCAGATGGCATCGTATACATCTTGGCTACCGGCTGTGCGCAGCGCGGTATTTGAGAAGTTGGCGTGCATTCCAGAGCCATTCCAGTCGGTATCGCCAAGAGGCTTGCAGTGCCAGTTAACCCAGTAACCGTATTCTTCACCTATGCGCTCGAGGAGGAAGCGTGCAATCCATACCTGATCGCCGGCTTCCTTTGCACCCTTGGCAAAGATCTGGAATTCCCACTGACCAGCTGCGACTTCAGCGTTGATACCTTCAACATTAAGGCCGGCTGCAAGGCACTGCTCGAGATGCTCTTCAACCATGTCGCGGCCAAATGCATTGCGTGCACCCACGGAGCAGTAATATTGACCCTGTGGATTTGGGTAGCCATTGGCTGGGAAGCCAAGAGGCTTGTTGGTATCAGAATCGTAGAGGAAATATTCCTGCTCGAAGCCGAACCAGAAATCGTTGTCATCGTCGTCGATCAGGGCACGGCCGTTGGACGAATGGGCGTTTCCATTGGCATCAAGAACATCGCACATCACGAGGAATGCTGGTGTTCCGTATGCGCTGCGGCCTGGATCCGGACAAACAAAAACAGGCCGCAATTGGCAGTCTGATGAGCCGCCGGGCGCCTGTTCGGTCGAGGAACCATCGAAGGACCACATTTCACAGTCCTCCAACTTACCGCTGAAATTATCGACAATCTTCGTCTTGCTACGGAGGCTCTGCATCGGCGTGTAGCCGTCGAGCCAGATGTACTCCAACTTGGCTTTGGACATATTTCTGACACCTTCTTGGGTTTGGCATCCTCGACCGGACCGACGTGCGGCTACCCGAGCCGATGGGTATGCTCGATTTGTGTGAAGCATATCATTTTGCTGCAATGTTAAGCCAATCGAAGCACACAGTCAGCTGCCACAAAGAGAAACCCCGGGGGCTAGCGATGTGCCAGCGCCCGGGGTTCGAAGCTCGTGATAATCG
This sequence comes from uncultured Armatimonadota bacterium, assembly GCA_903924445.1. Taxonomy (GTDB): domain Bacteria; phylum Armatimonadota; class Armatimonadia; order Armatimonadales; family Armatimonadaceae; genus CAIRTT01. The sequence goes on from CAIYBQ010000080.1 coordinate 2,790, forward strand.
GCTTACTTTACGATGGAAGCCTTCTTGATTTTGTCCAGTTCAGGGAAGTTTTTCTCGAGGAATTTGTTACCCTGCTGCGCGATTTCGCCCTGAAGCTGGGTGACCTGCTCGCCATAACCACCATAGAGCTTGTCGACAACATCCATGCCAGCGACAACCTGCCCGAATGGCGAAAATCCCATTTGGTCAAGACGCGCATTGTCTTTAAGGTTGATGAAGAGCTGTGTTGAGCGGCTGTTCGGAGCACTGGATTTGGCGTAGGTAATATAGCCACGTTTGTTGCTCGACACGACGGTGTCGTCATCGATATTGGCATCAAGCCACTTGCTTGCAAACTTTGGGTTGCCATGGATGCCAAACTGGACGACGAAGTCTGGGACAACGCGGAAGAAAATGACATCCGTGAAGAACCCAGCGCGTACCAGATTGTAGAATCGGTCGGCACCGAGAGGAGACCACTTGCGGGTTACCGCGATCGTGAAATTGCCCTTGGATGTTTCGAACTGAACCTTGAACGATTCCGGCGCTTTTGCGGTGTGCTTGGATGGGTCATCGAGGCCTGGAATGGTCGTAGCCGATGCCGGTGTCTGCGCCTTTGCAGCCGGTTTTGCCTTCGTCTGAGCCATCGAAGGCACCGTAAACATTGAGAGAGCCAGCAGTGTTGTAATTGTGGTGTTTCGCATATATCAGTATAACCCCCCTGAGTGACCCGGTGGATGGCGCAAGGACACACACTTTCCCGGGCTATACTGCATCATCGGTCAAATCGGCCGGTCGAAGGAGACCCGATGATGAAACTCTCCCGCCAACAGGCGATTGCTTCCCTTTTTACAGCAGCACTGCTCGGCCCGGCCGCGCTTGCATCCACGATGCAGACATCTACAAATTCCCGCTACGGGATGGTGGTTCAGAGCAAGGGTAAAGTCACCCGAATTGACAAGTCCGGCAATATCCTCTGGCAATATGACTGCGCTTACAACTCCCATGACATCCGCTTGCTACCAAATGGCAATGTGCTTGTTACTACCCAGCCAAGTGTGATCGAAGAAATCACCCCTGAAAAGAAGGTTGTCTGGTCCTGGAAGGGGAAAGCGGTCGCCCCACACGATGGCCCGATCGAGATCCACAGCTTTGAGCGTCTGGAAAATGGCAACACCATCGTCAGTGAATCAGGAAACAAGCGCATCATCGAAGTTGACCCAAAGGGCACGATCGTTCACTCCATCGCGCTGACCGTCGAAAAGCCGGACTGGCACCGCGATACCCGCCGCGTCCGCCGAACAGACAAAGGCACATTCCTGGTTGCGCATGAAGGCATGGGGATGGTCCGCGAGTATGACAAGGCTGGAAAAGTGCTCTGGGAGCACAAGCTGGAGCTCGGCGCAGAGCCCGCCACCCCAGGCGCGAATGGCCACGGCGTCTCCATTTTTAATGTGCTTTCACTAAAGAACGGAAATGTCCTCATAGGCGGCGGAAACAACAACCGCGTCTACGAAGTTGACCGCAGCGGCAAGACCGTCTGGAGCATCGAGCGGGATGAGCTGAAAGCCCCGGATGGCAAAGCGATTCACCTCTGCTGGATCACCAGCCTCAATGTCCTTCGCAACGGGAATATGGTCTTCGCGACGGCTTTCGCCGGTGCCGACCAACCGATTTTTGTCGAAGTAAACCGTAAGAAGGAAGTGGTTTGGGCAAAGTACCCGGATGCGACCATCGGTGATGATGTCTGCGCATTCTGGCTTACCGACATCCGCGGAAGCGTTATCCGTTAATGTCCACTTCCAACACATCGGTTACCCGTAAGGGTTTTCTGGCTGGGACGGCCGGTGTCATCGCCGGCTTTCCAACAGTGGTGCATGCATCTGTCCTTGGACGTGGTGGCTACACGGCGCCAAGCAATCGGGTCACTGTCGGGATGATTGGCACTGGCAAAATGGCCAATGACTATCACTTGCCGACGCTGATTGACTTTCGGGATGTTCAGATTCTTGCGGTCTGTGATGTCGACACGACCCGGCGTTTGGCGGCCCAGAATCGTGTGCTGAGCAACTATGAAAAGCAGGGTAGAAGTGGTGCACACGTGGATGTCTACAACGACTTCCGCGATGTCATCGGGCGTAAAGATATCGATGCCGTCTGTATCGCAACTCCTGAGCACTGGCATGCCATCCCGGTCATCGAAGCCGCGAAGGCCGGCAAGGACATTTACTGCGAAAAGCCATTGACATTGACATTGCTTGAGGCAAAGCGGTGTATTGAGGCGGTGCGGAAGCACAAACGAGTGATGCAAACCGGGTCCCAGCAGCGCTCAAATGTGTTCGGCCCGTTCCGGGAGGCATGCGAGTTTGTGCGCTCGGGACGCATCGGTACGGTCAAGTCGGTTACGGTTGGTGTCGGCGGCCCTAGTGTCAAATGTGACCTCGCTGGTGAACCAATGGAGCCGGGCCTCGACTGGGATATGTGGCTTGGCCCGACTCCTGATCGACCCTATTCATCGGTGCTCAGCCCACGCGGAAGCCATAATCACTTCCCCGCATGGCGTAACTACCGGGAGTTTTCCGGTGGCGGGCATGCGGATATCGGCGCCCACATGTACGACATCATGCAGTGGGGACTCGGAACGGATGCATCCGGGCCAGTGGAAGTTCTCCCACCCGATGACCCATCGGAGGGACAAGGCGCCCGCTTCATCATGCCAAACGGGGTGGAAATCACCCATGGCGGCGCGAGTGGTGTTGTCTTCACGGGAACACGTGGGATGCTGCGTGTTGATCGCGGCGTTCTCTTCAGCAATCCAAAGGAGCTCATTCAAGACCCTCTTGCGGATAATGAAGTGCATTTGTTCAAGTCGCCCGGGCATCACCGAAACTGGCTGGACTGCATTAAATCGCGTGAGCGTTGTCTCTGTGATGTTGAAATTGGCGCACGTTCCAACCAATACACACAGCTTGGCAACCTTGCTTATTGGCATGGGCGTAAGCTGAAGTGGGATCCGGTTAAGTGGGAGTTCCCGGGGGACAAGGAAGCCAATACGTGGCTTGACTATGAGCGCCGTCC
>CAIYBQ010000081.1 GCA_903924445.1 uncultured Armatimonadota bacterium
GTACTTGCCAGCTTCGCACCGGGGATGACATCCATACCCGTTTTGGCAGCATCCGATGTCGCCCGCCTCAGAAAGTCACGGCGCGAAACCGGCTGCGGCTTGTCGTCAGATGAACTTTGCTTCGCTTCGTCGTTATCGTTCATCTTTGTTTACCCCGGAGGCCAGGAAAGCTGGCGCCCACCCAAAATATGCGCGTGGAGATAGGGGACAGTCTGACCGCCCTCAACGCCAGTGTTCATCACCGTACGAAACCCACCCACACCAAGCCCACAGACATCCGCCGTCTTTGCGATTCCATTTAGAAAGCCTGCTGCTTCCGCTGGAGTGAGCTGGCTGATGCAGCTGATATCCCGGATGCAAACCTTAGGGATAACGAGAATATGAATGGGCGCGACGGGAGTGATGTCCGGGAATGCGATAACAAAGTCATCTTCATAAACCGTCTGCACGGGAATCTGACCACTGGCTATCTTTGCAAAAATGGACGATGCAACATCTGGAGGAGTATCGGCTTCCATAGGATGATTCTATCGGCAATCAAGCATCTGAATCGCTTGGACCTGCGAGGGAAATCCCGTGCTCAGACAATGTCACAATCAAGCCATCATAAGCAAGTCGCCGATTTTTCGGGAGCTGCGCTTCAACGGTTCCATGCTCGAACGAATGTGACATATGCGTAATCAGTCCGAGTCGGGGAGCGAGGCGATTCAGGACATCGAGGGCCTCCGGGAGGACGAAGTGGCTTGCATGCGGCTTACTGTCTGGTCGCACCGCACCTACAACCACGACATCCTTGCCTTCAAACTCCGCCATCGTTTCCTCGGGAATCAGACTTACATCGGTGCAGTAGACAAAGCGATCGCCGATGACAAACGATGTGACATCTAATGAGCCGTGCATATGCCGTGTTGCTTTTATGGTGATGCCGGCGAGGTCAATCGTTTGTCCATAGTTCAGTTCATACAGATGCAGCTGCGGCTTCCCGCCACCCGGTCCCGTGTCTTTGAAGCAGTAATCGTAGACGTGCGTGACGCGCTTTAGCGTTTGCGCAGATGCAAAAACATCCACAGGATTTCCGGAAGCAAAGGTGAACTGCCGCAGGTCATCCAAGCCATGGATGTGGTCTGCATGGGCATGGGTTAGGAGGACTGCATCGATGCTTGGGACAAACGCCGCAAGAAGCTGCAGGCGCATCTCAGGACCACAATCGATGAGAATGCGTCCGGTGGGTGTCGTGATGAGCACCGATGGCCGTGTTCGCCGGTTACGCGGATCAGTTGAGTGACAAACCGCACAGGGACAGGCAATCATCGGGGTACCGGTACTGGTCCCGGTACCCAAAAACGTTACTGTGAACGGAATCGCCACCCGCTAGCGCATCGCCAATGTGCCACCATCTACATCGTAGTCGGCACCGGTAATAAACGATGCTTCTTCCGAGCAGAGGTAGTGCACCATCGATGCGATTTCTGATGTCTTTCCCATCCGGCCCATTGGCTGCGCGCCGCTGAGCTCAGCCAGCTTTTCAGCTTCCTGTCCGGGGTAGTTTTTGGCCAGATAGGCATCCACGAACGGCGTATGCACTCGCGCCGGGCAGACGCAGTTGCAGCGGATTCCCTGATGGATGTAATCCTGCGCGATGGACTTCGTCATCATCAGGACAGCACCCTTTGTCGCGCTGTAGGCAAACCGCTCGGCAAGGCTGACTTTAGCCGCAATTGAGCAGATATTGACGATGGCTCCCGAGCGACCCGTGTCTGTCAGACGCTGGATGACTTGCTGGCAGCAGAGAAAGACGCCACGCGCATTCACACCCATCAGCTGGTCAAATTTCTCAGGCGTAGTGCCAAGAATATTGCCAACAAATCCGATTCCAGCGGAACAAACGAGAATGTCGATTGGAGCAATTTCATCGATCGCAGTAAAGGCGTCGGCAACTGACTCAGGATTACTGACATCTGTCGGGATAATCCTAAACGGAAAGCCATCCCGTGCATTGAGATCGAGGACGGTAACCCGTGCACCGAACTCAGCAAGACGCTCGACAATCGCTTGTCCGATGCCACTTGCACCACCGGTTACAACTGCATGTTTGCCATCGAGGCGAAGTGCACTCATGCCACCACCTCGCTGACACAGGTGTTGCGGAGCACGCCGATTCCCTCGATGTCAATCTCGCAGACATCGCCTGGGTTCAACCAGCGCTTCGGTGTACGTCCCATTCCTACGCCTTCAGGAGTTCCGGTCAGGATGACGGTTCCCGGAAGAAGAGTTAGGCCCTGGGAAAGGTAGCTGATGATGTGGCGGACATTGAAGATCATGTCCGATGTATGGCTGGACTGAAGTGTCTCGCCATTAATGCGGGTCGAGATTGCCAGGTTGTTTGGATCCGGGATTTCATCGGTGCTGACAATACATGGACCGAGTGGCGAGAATGTGTCAAACGACTTCCCGCGTGCCCATTGCTTGTCTAGGCGAAGCTGCCAGTCACGCGCAGAGACATCATTGCAGCACGTGTAGCCGCAGACGTAATCAAGCGCATCCTCTTCAGATACATGCTTCGCACGCTTGCCAATAACGATCGCGAGCTCACACTCGTAGTCAACTTCATCGGAGATGGCGGGAAGCTCGATGTTGGCAGCTGGGTCCAGCAGCGTGGATGTCGCCTTGATAAAGAGCAGGGGCCGCTCTGGCACGGGCATCCCACTCTCTTCGGCGTGACGCTTATAGTTGAGGCCAATGCACAAAATGTTCACTGGAACAACGGGTGCGAGGAGCGAAGCAACCTGAGCGATTTCCCCCGTTTCGGTTCCACCGTTCCAGAGAGCATCTGAAAGCACACGTGCAGAGGTCAAAGAGGCATCTGTCGCGATGCCATGCAGGGTTTCCCCAGCTTGGGTCAGAAATCGAATGATACGCATGCGCCAAGTCTAGCACTAACGCCTGCCGGATTCAATGTTTCCGGGTTCGCTTACGCAATGCTCGGAGGTTGTCTATGATGTTTACATCAAGGGATGCGTTTCCATAGCGGCACTGCTCATAGAGAAGGATAAATGTCCGAACATCGTCACGGATTGCTTCATCCATACCATTGACATGCGCGTTGAAGTGATGAACCAGCGTTTCGTTACCGACGTTTGGAATGCCAAGTTTGCGGCAGAGGCCGTTGTATTCACGCAGAAAGTCGCCAAAGCGCTTGTCTGTGACATCTAGACTCTTTTGGCGTTTACGCTTTACATAGAATGAAATGCCCAGAATGACGGCGACAAACCCGGCAGGCACAGCGACAAATGCCAGATTGCCACGTTCCAGCTCTGCCCTTAGTGCCCGGATAGCATCCGTGATTCGTTCCCACTGCCTCGAAAGCCAGGAAACGCTGTCCGCATCACCCGATGGCAGACCAGCTGCAGGTGTCGCTTCGATCAAAACCCAGCCCTTCTGAGGGACATGGACTTCTGCCCACGCATGAGCATCCCGTCCGCGCACAGTGATGCCATCCCCAGCAGGTTCATGCGCGAAAAAGCCGCTCACCAGCCTTGCGGGATAGCCCAGATGCCGAAGAATCATCACCGTTGCGCTCGCAAAGTAGGCGCAATGTGCATCCTCGCCGGGAGAATCCAAAAAGGATGCAAGAGCATCACCCGGGTTGGGCGAGAAGTTTAGTGAGTATGCGTGCTCGCTCTGCAGCGCGGCCACGACGGCATTGGCAGTTTCAAGTGTGTAGCCAGCATCAATGCCATTACGCGCAACAAAGCGCTCAAGAGGACCCGTCAGGTCATCGGGGATGTCTAGGGCTGCTTCCTGCTGAACAATGGATTCCGCACCGAGAACAGTTTCCTGTGGGCGTTTGGCATCGGGTCTGGCGATGGTGATTGCGTACTCGGATGACGCATCTGGGCCCGTGATCACAGGACCGCTTTCTTCTGGGGCCCAAGCGATATTTGAATCGACATCCGCGACGATACCCGTTGTTTCCGCCGGCATGTAGACAACACGTTCCGATCCATCGAAGCGCAGAATCTTGATCGTATCTAAATCAGCTCCCAAAGTGAACTTTGCGGGCAGCGGTGCCATCCGGCGAAAGGTCATCGGGGGTCCCCATGCGCCTGAAACGTAAGATGTATAAGCCGCCTGCCGGAGGTAGAGAGGCGTCTTTGATTGCACCTGGAGGACCCGGGCGGTGCTGCCGGCATCGCCAAATGTGGGCCCAAGCTGAGGCTGTTCGATCCCGCGCGACCCTGATGCACCGGATGGCCTGACATCCAGCATTTTGTTGCCAAGCTCGTAGATAAAGTCTTTGTTGACAGTTATCAGGGTGGACGTACCTGCGAATGCGATCACAAAGCCGATGGCGCCAAGAAGCTGCCAGCGGAATGAACGGAATGTGGGTTTGACATCGATGTTATTCACACCGAGCAGCACGCCGATGATCAACGGGAGGATGGCTGCGGCGACTTTTCCCTGCATCGAAAATGTGTTTGTGATGCCGGTTGCGGTCACAACAATACCAATCATGACCAGGAGCGCGCTTCGCCTTGGGTCATGTTGGCGATACGCGAGGGCGTTGACGAAGGTCCCGGCGAGGGACGCCTGCATGAGGAGGTTGCGGGGGCGGGCGGGACCGATTTGAAGAAGCTCCATCGGGGATGTATCCGGCGTTGTCAGAGCACCAGCCATTGTCAATGCCGCCGCCGCAATCCACATCCAAAGTCCGGCCTTCCACTGTGGCCGCACAAAGCAGGCAACGAGAGAGAGGCACGCGATACCGATTGGTTGCGGAAGCCAGCCAGCAACACTGATTACACCAATCGCAGTCAAGAAGACCCCGATGTTTATCAGGACGACGGTGGATGTCGCGACGCGGCTAGGCATCCAGCTGCACCTCGGTTGCGATTCCATCCAGATCTGCAATGACACAAAGACGCTGACGATGCTGCAAACCAGTATCTGACTTGTACTGCTCTGGAATCAGTGTGAACACAATCGCATCGTCCACTGGAATTATCGGCTGGGGGACTTTGTCGAGAAACGCGGGTGGTGTCTCAAAATGGCAGATGCTTGCAAATGCCTGGGCGATGTCATCTTGGTTATGCAGCTTTGTAAAGCTTTGCCGCTGGCTGGTGATGGATGCAATACGCTGACCATCCTTGAGCAAAGACAGCACGCTGGCATAGGCGAGAGAAACCAGTGCTTCGAATTCTGGAATCGGGAGTGGCTCCCGAATACCCCGGCCTGACCAGTGTTGCCACTTTGAGACTGTGGCGACGACGCAGCGCTCATCCACGATGATGTGAACGCCATCGATGGCGCCCTTTTGTGCAACGCGAACCTGCAGGGCTGGCTGCGATGTTGCGGCTGATCTGCTGGATGCCCGCCAGTCAATGCGGTTGCTTGGATCGCCTGGGGTATGTGTACGTGTGACATCCAGGCCGGTGGTCATCGTATTGCTGCGTGCGGTTTGAGCAGCAATCCAGTCGTTTGAAACAGACCTTGCAGTAAGAACGGTTTGTGTCTCAGGGATGCCTGGGAGGATACAGATCTGTACTTGCGAAGGGATTATTCGCGACCTAGCGATAAGACCAAACGGTCCAGGGCGGCTGACACGGATGGCTGGAATTTGCCACTTGCCACGGAAGCGACCGATGAGGCTCATTTTGACAATGCCAGGTTCTGTCTCAGGAAATCCTTCATCGTGTGTGGCAACCAGAGCAAGCGGAAGCTTTTCGAAATGAAGGAGGCTGTTTGCAGACAGTGCTGATGTGGTGGCAGAAAGGGTAACGCCTTGTCCTGTTTGCAGCGTGACGCTGCCGCTGAGCGTGGCCATGTCCTTCATTGGGATGAGTTTTGCGATGAAGTCAGGCAACCAGATGCAGTTGATGGCGGTCGCGAGTATCCAGGTTTGGATATCAAAGGACCAGAACATCGTGAACGACAGGTTTGCGATTGCCGTACTGGCGAGGAACCATCGTCCATTTTTGGTGAAGCTATGGTGGTAGATGTGCCATGCAAGCTTTGCAAGGCGATAGGGGTAGTAGGGGTGTTGGTCGATATCCTGTGAGCCAGGGTAGCCAACCATGATTTCCCACAGCGTCATGGCGGAATCGTACCGTTAAATAGAAACCTGCCCCGAGTTGAAACGGGGCAGGGTGTGATTCCAGGAGAGAAACGGTTACCTATGCAGCATCCGTCATCGAACGCAGACCGGTACGATCAGCGCCGCGCCGAGCGAACGGGTTGCTGAGAGGCTTACCGGCATCGACTGCAGCTTCTTCCTGTGCCAGCTGTTCATTACTGACGAGCAAGACATGTGCCGTAAGGCGGGCGAAGCGCTCTGCTTCTGTTCTTGCACGCTTTGGCATCGGAGTTCCGGTCTCGTGGAGGTACTGAACCGCCATTCGGATGCGGCGAAGCATCAACCATCCGGTCTTCTGGGTAACTCCCAGAAGCTCCTTCAAGTCATAGGAACTCACTCCACCACGCTGGTTAGCAACCATCCAAAGGACAGCAAGCCAGTCACCGATCAGGATCGGCGAGTCTTCCAGCAGCGTATCGCGGCGGGCTGAGAACTGTTTCCGGCAGCGTGGATCGCGGCATTTCCAGATCTGTCGGGTTGACAAGAATCCAGGGTCTTCCGCTCCACAGTGTATACATTTGATACCATCCGGCCACCTCAGCCATGCAAAGACTGATAGTGAATAAAGTTGATCTTGGAACTGTTGAATCGCTTCCGTGGTATTGGCAGGAAGAACAGGTTTTGTTCCACCATGCTTCGTCCCGACGGGGTCAATGGGTGTTCGCTTTTTTGGTCTGGTAGTTGTTAGTATCGACACCGTTTGTCTTCTCTCCTGTCAGGTTCGGCGGCCTGACGGAGAAGAGTGACGCAAGAAGTTTGCCAAACGGACCATTAAGTTATGAAAAAGTGTGGATGCCCGTATTTCTCACAAGGGGACACGAAATCCAACGCCGATAGATGATACTTGAATCGATGCCTCCGGCTATAATGATGCACTTGACTTTGGGAGATTCGCTTGTCCAACCAACCCACGACTGTTGACCAGGAGCTGGAAACGCTCATCCGTGCCCGATATCCGATTGTATATGTCGTGTCTTGGGAGGAGCGTCGCGTTGAAGAGGCACTCCGCGAAATCTGCCAGAGACGTGGGAAGAAGCTCGTCCAATGGACGATCACCAGCGGACTAGGTGGCAACATCGGGGCGCGAGACCCTATCGCAGCGCTGGATCAAGTCCTTTCTGCACCCGATCAAAGCGTCTTTCTGCTGAAAGACTTTCATCCGTTTATGACCGACCACGTCGTCATCCGGAAGCTACGCGACTTGGTCTACGCCCTCAAGACCAGCTATAAGACGCTTATTCTCTTATCCCCGATGCTCAAGCTGCCCGTGGAACTCGAAAAGGAAATCACGGTTGTTGACTACCAGCTACCAACCGTTACCGATCTTGACCGACTCCTCGAAGGCATCATTCAAAGCGTACGCGGGAATTCCCAAGTGGATGTTCGTCTTTCCAATGACCAGCGGGAGCAGGTCCTCAAGGCCGCGAGTGGGCTGACTAGCAATGAAGCTGAAAATGTCTTTGCAAAGTCCCTTGTTGAGAAACGCTGCTTCGACATCGATGTGATTCTTGGCGAAAAAGAACAAATCATCCGGAAATCCGGCATCCTCGAATACTACCGGGCATCGGAAGCCTTCAACGATGTCGGAGGCATGGACCTCTTAAAGGACTGGATGAACCAGCGAACGGCAAGTTTCAGCGGTAAAGCCAAGGAATATGGCCTCCCGGAACCCAAGGGAATCCTCCTGTTGGGTGTACAAGGCTGTGGTAAGTCCTTGACTGCAAAGGCCATCGCGAGTCTCTGGCGCTTGCCACTCCTACGCCTCGATGTCGGCCGCATCTTCGCCGGTATTGTCGGATCATCAGAAGAGAATATGCGTAAAGCCATCGCCACAGCAGAGTCTGTAGCGCCTTGTCTTCTGTGGATTGATGAGCTGGAAAAGGGCTTTAGCGGGACGCAGAGCTCCGGGATCTCCGATGGCGGTACAACCAGCCGTGTGTTTGGCACCTTTCTATCCTGGATGCAGGATAAAAAGGCTCCGGTTTTCGTGATTGCAACATCAAATGATGTCTCTGCGCTTCCTCCTGAACTGATGCGCAAAGGTCGCTTTGACGAAATCTTTTTTGTTGATCTTCCTGCGCTCCCAGAACGCAAAGAAATCTTCGCTATTCACCTGCGCAAGCGCGGGCGTGAAGTCACAAACCACGATGTTGACCTCTTGGCGCGCAAAGCAATCGGATTTTCTGGGGCTGAAATTGAGCAGGTTGTCGTTTCTGCGATGTACACATCGTTCCATGATGGAGCCCGCGTGCTCACAGATAGTGACATGCTTGATGTCATTAAGGTCTCGGTACCACTTTCCCGTACGATGCGTGAGGGGATTGCAGAGCTAAGATACTGGGCAACGGATCGTGCTCGACCCGTTGCAAGCGGAGAAGCAGAAGATCTGGATATGGACTACACCGATGATGACACTGTCTGAACTGATTCGTGATCTTGAGCAGACCGTGGGCGGGGATGCCAAAATTTGCGTCCACGCCGTCAACCTGACGACGGGAGATAGCTTTTCCCATAACGAATGGAGAGTGATTCCAACTGCGTCCATGATAAAGATCGCCATTGTTGACATGGTGTCCCGTCTTGTAGCAGCAGGTGGACTCTCGTGGGATGACTCGTGTAAGTTCACTGATGGCGATATCGTAGGCGGGGCGGGTGTGCTTCGCTATATGGCGAGTGTCCGGGATATCTCCCTCTCTGATGCTGCAACGCTGGCCATTGTGGTCTCTGACAATGTGGCGAGTAACATCTGTCTCGATGCACTGGGTGGGGCTGCAGTCGCGACCGCGATGCTGCGTAGAACCTGGGATATTGATTCGACGATTATCAACCGGCCGATCACCATGACTCCTGCACCAGATGACGACGAGCATACTGCGCAATCCACTGCATTTGATTTGGTAACAATCGCATCGCACCTGACATCCGATGCCCTGGAGCGCATGGAAAAGTGCATCGATGGTCGGATGCTCACTAAATGGCTTCCACTTAGCTGGGCCATCGAGCCTCCCAAGTCCGTTTGCAAGGTCGCACACAAACCAGGTTGGATTGAGTCCTTGCGCGGGGATGTCGGAGTTATCAATGTTGATGGAAATCGTGTCGTGATGGCAGTTGCTATTGACAATATTCCGCCCGGACATATGCACCAAGGAAACGACGCAGATGCAGCCGTTGCAACAATCAGCGCAAAAATTGTAGAGGCACTCGTCCCGGGCTTCAAAAGCCTCTTGAAAGACTAACACTATGTCCTTTATTGAATTCCTCAATCGCTACATCGATGACAACCAAGAAACGGCCATCGCATCACTGCAAGCCTGTCTCCGTATTCCATCGGTTAAAGACGAAACAACTGTCTCCCCTGGCGCACCGTTTGGTCAGGCATGTGCGGATGCCCTTGCCTACACCTTGGACATGTGTGCCGCTGCGGGTATGACGACAGTCAACCTTGATGGCTATGTGGGTTACGCCGAGTTTGGACCAGTGGATGCACAGGAGCATGTTGCGTTGCTCGGCCACTTGGATGTCGTTCCTCCTGGGGATGGCTGGACGGATGGACCATGGGATGCCGTCGTTCGCGATGGCCGGATATGGAGCCGCGGTGCGCAGGATGATAAGGGCCCGACATTTGCTGGCGTTCACGGTGCAATCGCATTGTTGCAAAGTGGTGCCGACCTGCGCCACCGAGTCAGGCTTATCTTTGGCTGTGATGAAGAGTCCTCCTGGCAATGTATGGAGCATTACTTTGGTGCGGCGGGACAACCGATGCCAAAGCTTGCATTCACCCCGGATGCGGGCTTCCCTCTGTACCACGCCGAAAAGGGCAGCTACACAGCGACCGTGACACGGCCGCTTGGTTCCGCGTCAGCAGGAATCACTGGTTTCACCTCCGGTCTCCGTCCCAATATGGTTCCCGACAAAGCAACCGTAACGATTCGGGATGCATCACTCTTCGAGCGTTTACGTGCTGCGATGCCGACTGCCATGGAAACACCCGGTGGACTTCAGGTAACGGGTGTATCCGCACATGGTGGTGCTCCACATGGCGGTGTGAACGCAGCGATGCTCCTTGCAAGTGGATTGGAAAGTGCGACCGGCGATGCGTCGTGGCAGGCCTTGGTCGCCCTCTGCGACTGTGATGGCAAAGGGGCGGGTATCGAAGGCCAGGATGACCTAACGGGTGCGCTAACCCTGAATGTTGGTGTGGTGAACGTAAAGGACGGCCTCTTAGAGGTGGTTATCAATGTGCGTTACCCGGCTACATGGGATGAATCTGTCTTGCAGCGCAGCTGGGATAACCTGGCCGAGCGAGGGTGGACCTTGGTGGAATTTGACCACACGGCTCCATTACATGTGCCAATTGATCAGGAACCTGTCAAGACGTTGCTTAGCGTTTATCGTGACCATACTGGGGATATGTCTGCTCCCAAAACCATGGGGGGCCGCACCTACGCGACAAGCGTTCAGCCTGTCGGAGTTGCATTTGGTGCCGCGATGGCCGGCGACCCAGAAGTTGCACATCGCCCAGATGAGAATATTTCAGTTGAACGCTACATACAGTGCATTCGTATTTACGGCGATGCCCTCTACCGTCTGGCCAATACGTAAAGAAAGTAGAACGGAAGCTCTCTTTATTCCTTAGTGCATGAATCACAAAGGGATTCATACGATGATGACCTGCCGGTGAAGTTGTTCACAGAGCTTCTAAGGAGTCATGATTGATGGGCTTCGCGCATTTGTAGCTGGTTCATGGTCAGCCTGTTACGCACATTATGCTTCTGCTATATTGTGAATCACCATTCAATAAGCCGTCGACGAAGGTGTAAATCGTTTACCGAGTGGGTACTAAATATCTGTGAGCGATTTTGATACTAATCATGTATGGCGTAAGCTGTGTGCCGGGCAGGCTAAAATCTCCCGCTCAATCGATGAGTCGTTGCGCAGGTCCGGTTGTGTACCACTCGAATGGGTTGGGATTCTCTTTGACATCCAGTGGTATGGAAATGGCCGAATCCGACTTGGCGAGCTTGCCGAACGGTCCTCCCTTAGCCGCAGTGGAATCACGCGCCTGATTGACCGGATGGTCGAAGGTGGGGTTATCTCCCGTGAAGCCTGTGAACACGATGGTCGTGGGACCTATGCAGTGATCTCTGAGCTTGGAAAAACCAAACTTACCGCAGCGTTGCAAGTTCAGGAGCGCGTTCTACAAGCCGCGTTCTATCGAAGGTTTACCAATGGGGATATGGAAGCGTTCGTGCGTATTGCAGGAGCCCTCGAAGGCGCTGATTAAACCTAGTGTTGTAATAGGAAAGCCCACCGTAGCTGAACTGCGGTGGGCTTTTTCTTTGTCTGAGCTTCCTACTTTGAACTCGTGACGCGTTCTTTGATGCTATCAATGACCGTCTGGACAACCGACTTGGCATCCATGCCACAAAGCTCTTGGAGCTTTGGAATGGTTCCATGTTCTACATAGCTGTCAGGGAGTCCGATTCGCTTTACGGTTATATTAGGTTTTCCAATATCCTGGATAGCTTCTGAGACCGCAGAACCAAAGCCGCCGGTGATGACTCCATCTTCAAGGGTGACAATCAGCTGCGCCGACTCTGCGACCCGCTTAAGCATTTCGATATCTAATGGCTTGATCCACCGGATGTTTACAACCGTACAGTCAATCTTGTGGGTATCACGAAGGATTCGCGCTGCCTCCAGCGCCTGATTGACCATCGGTCCGACGGCAAGCAATGCAACATCCCCGCCGGACATCAGCGTTTGTGACAACCCATGGCGTATCGGTTCCGGCTTCGGCTCAAGCAGAACAGTGCTTCCGCGTGGATAGCGGATTGCAATCGGGCCTTGATGTTCCGTCAGCGCATAGCGAACCATCTCGCGGAGCTCTGCTGTGTCACAGGGAGCCAAGAAGGCCATGCCAGGAATACTCCGCATGTACGCAATATCCATCGCTCCGTGATGCGTCGCACCATCATCGCCGACAAGACCAGCCCGGTCAAGACAGAACACCACAGGGAGGTCTTGAAGACACACATCATGGATGATCTGGTCGTAGGCCCTCTGAAGAAATGTCGAATAAATCGCACAGACGGGGCGGAAACCTCCCGCCGCAAGACCAGCTGCAAATGTCACTGCATGCTGCTCTGCAATCCCGACATCGAAGAAGCGCTCAGGAAACTTCTCTGCAAACTTAGCCAGCCCGGTACCATCGGGCATCGCTGCGGTAATCGCTACGACTTCTGGATGGTTGACTGCAACTTCGTTCAGGCTTTCAACAAAGGCTTGGGTATAGGAAACCCCGGATGATTTCTTCTCAAGGTTGCCATCTTCGACATTAAAGCCACTCACAGCGTGCCATGTACGTTGATCGCCTTCTGCCGGCACATAGCCCTTGCCTTTGGTCGTGTTCACATGCAAAAGGACTGGACCTTTTAGACGCTTGACTTCCTCGAAGACTTCCGTCAGGAAACCAATATCGTGGCCATCGAGGGGACCGATGTACTGAAAACCAAGCTCCTCGAAGAAGAGTCCTGTATTGGCAGGCGCAACCAGATGCGTTGCCGCATGGCGGGCGCCACTTGCGGCCTTGTAAAGCAGACCTTCCTTCGGAATGGACGATTTAAAAGCCGATTGAGCCTTTTGAAACTGCGGATTTAGGCGAAGCTTTGCCAGCATCGTAGCAAGCGCGCCGACATTTTCAGCGATGCTCATATTATTGTCATTGAGCACCACAACCATGTCCGTTTTCTGGTCGCCAATGTTGAGCATCGCTTCCAGCGCCATCCCACCTGTCAGGGAGCCATCCCCGATAACGGCAAGCACATGCTCTTTCGTACCGCGGAGGTCACGGGCCTTAGCAAAGCCAAGTGCAGCCGAAAGTGATGTAGACGCATGGCCTGCACCAAAGAGGTCATACTTGCTCTCATCACGACGCAGATACCCGCTGATTCCACCGTATTGCTTGATGGATGACAGCTGCTTCCAGCGCCCCGTCAACATCTTATGCGGGTAGCACTGATGCCCAACATCCCAGATGACCTTGTCTTCAGGGATTCCATACGCGTGATACATCGCAATCGTGAGCTCAATGACGCCAAGATTTGGTGCGAAGTGCCCGCCGACTTTTGCTATCGTTCGTACCAGACCATCACGGACTTCATCGGCAAGACGGTTGAGTGTCGGCACATCCATCGAACGTAGGCTTTCAGGACCACTCAGGTTGTCAAGCAACGGGTATTCATTCTGCATAGGAAATCCTTACTTTGTCTGGCAAAGTCACGACACATCTACAACTAACCACAACGTGTCATATATGTCAAAACGCTGGTCGTTGGTGAAAGGTTCCGCTATTCTGGCTCAGCGGTGCCTTCGAGGACCAAGCCCTTGGTTTCGGGGAAGCGCTTGTACCAATGCTCAAGGCAATCATGGAGATGCTTTGCATACTTATAGTGCGCGCCAGTTCCCGTTCGGAGCTCCGCTTCATAGATAAACTTATCGGCTGTTGTCGTGTGTTCGAAGAAAAACTGAGACCCCAACAGACTCTTGTAGATGTCAGCGGGATTGCCAGCCGCGATGCCCTCACGTGCAGCCAATGTCATCTGGCGTCCGCGTTGTGCCCAAGCCTCAAGCGGCGACGCATCAACACCTGCAGGAACCTCATCGAGTGCACAATAAAAGCCTAACGGTAGCATTGGGCAGTGCTTGTTCCCGGTCCGATGCCGGTTCAAATCGCGAAGTTCGGCCATTGTGACTGCTTCCCAGCCAAACCGCACCGATGTCCGCCGAAGGGCATCTCCAACGAACCCATAGCGGTTGTCATGAAAGGCAAACGCCGAAGTCATAGCAGCGTCTGTGACATCAGCGGGTACATCAATGTCAACAAATGCCGTGTCGCGTGCTTCTCCAAATCCACTGGCAAGGTCATTGGGGATAACACCTGCCCGCTTGGACACTTCGACTTGGTTTGCACGGATGCCTGCTGCGATGCCATCCACCAAGCGGGCATGCCGGATGAGGCGCGGGGTAACGAGTGCGAGTTCATCGCGCATCACCGCTGCAACCTGTTCAGCTTCCGCAAGCCCGGATGCAAGTAGCTGCTGAATGAGCCCAACCCAGCCTCTCGCGCTCATCACTAACATCATGTTCGTCTGCGCAGTGACTGGTAGAAAGTATCGTGCACGGTCAAAGGCATAATTGCGACGAATGCGGGCGACAGCTTTTGTGGGTGTTCCCTGCGGAATTCTCACCAACGCTGGAAACTGCTCAGCGATTCCTTCCCAGTAAGCTAGTGCCTGGTTGTAAATGTCCATCGCATCGGATGCATGACTGCTATCTGATGCTCCAGTTACATCCGCGCCGAGAAGTGTGTCATTGGCGATCCGAATATAGCGCGTGGATGACTCCTGCCCGCCAGCTGTCGGAACCAAGCTCCAAATGTGGTACGCAAGCCACATGCTGATGCCATCGAGAAACATCGCAACAGGAGCCATGTCTGCAATCGATGCATGTCCATAATCGACAAACTTGAAGATACGGTCGACGGCAGCATCCATATCGGATGGATCAATCTTGGACAGGATGACATCAAGACCATCTATGGACCGGGAATAGCGTGCTCCTGTCGCTGACAGGAGCTCAGGGGTGAGCTCCGGGCGCCCCGCAGCTCTGGCATCTGGCGTGGATGTCAATGCAACGTGTGTGACCCGGAGCGGAGTGCTCATGCGGTCTCCCCCTCAGGGGCTGGGGCTGTGACAGCGGCTTCAGGAGTAGCGGCCCTTGGGGGACGAGGATCCTGACCTTTTTCCTTGTACTTACATTCCTTGGATGCGCATTGGATACCCGTATATCGCCCGCGGAAGTACGCATGGTGCAGCACGCCATTACAATCTGGACACTGCCTGTCACTGAGCGGAAGGCCGGAGAGGGTGCACTTGCAGGCTGGGTAAGTCGCACATCCGTAAAAGATGCCACGCTTGCTCCCTTTTTCTACGATGTCGCCCTCTTTACACAGTGGACACTTGATGCCAGTGCTGACGGGAATGTCTTTTTTGATGTAGCGGCATTTGGGGAACGCGCTGCAGCCAACAAAGGTTTTGCCAAACCGGCTCACGCGCTCAGAAAGCTGCGCGCTGCATTCAGGACACGGCTCATCCAAAAGCTTTGGAGGAACAGCAGGCTCCGCCTTTGCGACAGCCTTCGATTTCAAGATGTAGTTACATTCCGGATAGCCGCTACATGCGTAGAACTGGCCGAAGCGTCCGCGTTTCAGGACCAGTTCCTTGTCACAGTTCGGACAGTTTGGAATGGACTGATCGATTGCGGATTTGAACTCTTCATGCACAGAGCGCAGGAACTCAACCCAGTCACGTTGACCTTCAGCAACTTCATCCAAGCCATTTTCAAGGTTAGCGGTGTACTTGACATCCACAAATTTCGGGAGGTCTGCAACAAGGGTGTCCGTTACCGCACATCCGATCGGATTTGGATGGAAGCGCTTGTCAACAACTTCGACGTAGTCTGCACGGATTTTTTCCATGATCGATGCGTATGTACTTGGACGTCCGACCTTGTTTTCTTCGAGTGCCTTTACGAGGGATGCCTCAGTAAAGCGGGGAGGCGGATCGGTAAAGTGCTGCTTCGGGACGAGAGCATGAAGCTTTAGGACTTCACCTTTCTCCATTGGAGGCAAAATACGGCCGTTTTCTGTATCCGCCTTTTCTGCCGCAACATCATCCCGACCTTCTTCGTAGACACGCAGGTGGCCATCAAATTTTCGAACACGCCCAGTCGCGTGGAAAACAGCCGCGCCCACTTCGATGTCAACACTCGTCTGGTCGAAGGTGGCCACTGCCATTTGGGATGCAACAAAACGGTTCCAGATAAGCGTGTAGAGCTTTAGCTGGTCGGCTGTCAAGGATGAACTCTTCAGAGAGTCTGGCGTTCGGCGGACATCGGTCGGGCGAATGGCTTCATGGGCATCCTGCGCGGCACCCTTATTCGTATAGACATTGGGGCTTGCAGGGAGATACTGTTCACCATAATAGGAGGCGATAAAGCCGCGGGCAGCCACTTGTGCCTCACCTGCGATACGGGTTGAGTCCGTACGCATATAGGTGATGAGACCCGTCGTACCGTCTGGACCTCCAACATCGATACCTTCATAGAGGTTCTGTGCAATCCGCATCGTACGCTGTGCGCCGTACCCGAGGCGGCGTGCGGCTTCCTGTTGCAGTGTGGATGTAATAAACGGAGCCTTTGCACGCTCCTTCGCTTCTTTGGTCGCGACACTGATCACAGTCCATGATTTTGTCTGGCATTCTGCCACGACCGCTTCTGCGGTTGCTTGATCGAGGTCATGGTCACCAAGCTTTATGCCCTTGTAGGACTTTAGCTTAGCAGGGAACTGTGGCTTTGTTGGCGAGAGTTTGGAAAGGGTTGCGGTTACAGACCAGTATTCAACCGCTACGAATGCCTCAATCGCGCGTTCGCGGTCCACAATCAATCGGAGGGCAACAGACTGAACACGACCGGCGTGCGTCGCATTTTTGACCTTGGCCTGAACCTGACTCGACATCCCGTAGCCTTCAAATCGGTCGATGACACGCCTGGCCTGCTGGGCATTAACACGGTCAACCGTGACTTCACGGGGAGACTTCAGTGCATCGAGTACGGCTGACTTTGTAATCTCGTTGAAAACGATACGCTTGACCTTGGAGCTAGGTTGGTCGAGGATCTGTGCGACGTGCCATGCAATCGCTTCACCTTCGCGGTCAGGGTCTGAAGCGAGGTAGATCATATCTACCTTCTTGGCAGCGGCACGAAGCTTCTTGACCGTTTCGAGGCGATCCTTTGTAACTTCATAGGGAACATCGAATGGCGAGTCAATGCTCGTCGGGTTCCAGGACTTCGGCAAGTCGCGGATATGACCGACGGATGCTTCCACATCATAATCACTGCCGAGGTATGCCTTGAGGGATTTAGTTTTAGCGGGGGATTCGACAATGATGAGTGACTTTGCCATGTTGGGTCCTGTTGTACAAATGAACTAGCGGGCGATTTTATCGCACTTGACATCCTACCCGTACTGGATGTTCAGGCATACATGTGCCCGTGGTCAAAAAATGAGCATAAATCAGAAACAAATTTTTGTGTGTCTCTTCGTTGATGTCGGTTTCCTGCAGGGTAATCGGGACCATGGACACGTGTTGCAAATGTGCAGGATGAATGCGTCGACGGATCCGATGTTTACAGATAATCATCCAATGGCGACGCTGACCCGATAGCTTTGTCCATGACCTGGGTACCGGGCGAAAAAACAGTCAAACATTTTTCAAAAAGTGTAGTACTCGCGCCATTTCATACGAAATGTAAGGGTGAATACACAACTCTACTGGCATATGACAGGGGTGGATGCCTGGATGTCCATCCAATGCACTGGCTCATTGCTCTGTCGAAACACGCTGCGACAGCTCAATATCTCACATTTCAATCGAACTCGATATCGGCCAAAGCAAGTCGCAGCGGGCTTGGATAACTATGTCTTTCTCGGACTTGAACTTGACAGTGGATTTCTCAGATATCGCGTTGAACGGGGATTACAAATGATGGCCATCGGATTTGACGTGAACATCGTAAGGCTGTCAGGTGCGCGAATCATGAATGGAAATGGTCTTCGATACTGCCATCGGGAAAGTCTAATTGGCGGTTCAACCAACGATGGCAATGGAGGCTGGATTTACCCGGATGTTCTTTGCATTCCGAAGGCACTCCCGCTTTACCCTTGGGCGAAGAGTGTCGTTTGCCTAACATATTCATCGAGTGGACCGCAGAGATCCCCGATGGAGACATTGGATACATCAACGCTGGTGAGGTGAGTATCGATGTAGTCATCGCCAAGCGAGTCTCGAAGGATGAGCTCTATCCGCCGGTTCATCGTGGCAAAGGATGTCTTTTCGTTGGAAAGGTGTGCTGAATAAAGCGAGTTAGAAATGCGCAAGTAGTGGAGAGATGTCTCAGGCCGCTTGTCTGTAAACGAGAAGGCGAGCTGGCTTGCGATTCCGCA
>CAIYBQ010000082.1 GCA_903924445.1 uncultured Armatimonadota bacterium
GGAATTCCGTGACAGCAATCGTTGGACCAGGACCTATTCCATCCTGAATGGCATTAGTGAACAACCCTGTCACGCCAGTGTAGACATGTCCTTGAAGATTCCTGCCGATGTTCGGATTGACGATCCCTGAACATAACAATAGTCGGGCCGTCTCGATTGCACCTGCCGCACAGATCAGCTGGTGACAAGGAAGGTCTACCTCTCCATGAGCTTCGTTGATGATGGTCACACGTTTCACGTCACCCCCTGAGTGATGAATCTTTGTGACCACAGTCTCCGTCAGCACGGTAAGGTTTCCTGCTGCTAATCCACGCGCAAGCCACGTATTATGGGACCCATTCTTGGCACCGGTTGGACAGACGAAACCGACACATTCCTCACACTGATGGCATGCTGGACGTCCATCGTTCGGAACTGAGTTTATAGCGAGGGGAACCGAACACGATCTCCATCCCAGTGACTCAACCCCAGCCCGTAGTACCTTTCCGGGATGACCCTCTGTTATCCTCGGCATGGGATATTGGGATTGATACGTAGGTAAATGGACCATGCTTGCCGCATCGCCACTAACTCCGATCATATGTTCTGCGATGGCATACCAAGGTTCGATGTCGCTGTAGGTGATTGGCCAATCTGCAAGACTAGAACCAACTGGAACTCCGTAGTGACTTGCCATTCGGAAGTCATTTGGATGAAATCGCCATGCCTGCGCACCGTACACCTGAGTCCCACCACCAAGCATCGCTGCATTTGCCTGAAAGCCAGGTGCCCAAGGTAGCTCACGCTTGCCATCGACAATGCGATTCTGGGTCGCGTCAGGGCCGGCATTATGCCCGTATATGCTAAGTCTCTGATTGACTAAATGGTCGTTGTCCTGCTGGGCAGCACGTTGTCCGCGCTCGATCACCAGTACTTTTGCACCAGTCACCGATGCGATGCCAGCAAATGTGCCACCGCCAGCTCCACTGCCAATTACGATGTAATCGTAGTCACGGCCATTTAGACTCATGTGGTAAGTATAAGCCGTTTTGTTATCGAGGCAGGTGGTCGCCGATACTCACGATTCCGCTGCTAAGACTAGATAATTCCGGAATCAATACGAGCGCTGCCCGTACCTCGGGTGTCGACTCGGATCGGCTTGACATCCGCGACGTTCTCAGGTGCCTGATCGATCAACATCAGCCAGTCTTCAACCAAGTCACTCTTCGGAAAGATCTCGTTTTCCTTGTATTCCGCATCGACAGCATCGGTGAAGTCGCTCAACAGCAGACCGAGGTCGTGATTTCCCGTTTCAATTGCACGGCGGATAGCGAACGACTTCGCACGCTCGACGAGGCTGGAGAGGAGGGCCCCGCTCACGAGGTCCTTCCAATACAAACGCGTTGTTCCACCACTGCGGAGGTACACATCCAGGAACTCAGACTTTGCTGTTTGTTGCCAAATGTACTGGATTGTCTCTGTTACCAGCTGCGCAGCAACGGCCTTTGCATCTCCATCATGCTTTGTCAGTAAGTCAGCATCAAAAGGTAAATCGCCGTTGAGATAAATCTGGAGGATGTCGGTTGCGGCCTCCCGGTCTGGCCGTCGCACACGCACACGTCGGTCGATGCGCTCTGGGCGTAGAATCGCAGGGTCGATGTAATCTGGTCGATTGGATGTAAGCATCACCACAATATTGTCTGACCCAACGATGCCATCCATTTCAGCACAGAACTGGGGAACGATGGTGTTTGAGATGTTTGTGAATCGGCCGGAGCTTCGTGTGCGCAGGATGCTTTCTGCTTCGTCAATGAAGATAAAGACAAGCTGTCCCGCAGCGGCTTTCTCACGGGCGGTAGCAAAGATCTCACGCACTTGTCGCTCAGATTCACCAAGCCACATGTTCAGAATTTTCGGACCATTGATGTAGAGGAAGCATTCTTTCGCACTCAACCCGGTCCGGCGGTTGTACTCCTGCGTCAGGTTGTAGGCAGTCGCCTTTCCGAGCATCGTCTTGCCGCAGCCTGGAGGCCCATAAAGAAGGATGCCCTTCATCGCTCGCTTACCAAATCGCTTATAGAGATCCGGGTAGAGAAGAGGGAATTCGATCGCTTCGCGAATTACGCGCTTTGCTTCATCCTGGCCGCCGACGCGCTCCCAGCCAACCTGCGGGACATCTTCGAGAAAGTAGTCCGTGGATGTTGACTTGCTGATGACATCTGTTGGGATACGGCCACTTGCATCGAGGATGACATCATCGCCCTGCTTAACCGTAAACCCAGATGGAGCCGAAACGACACGGCCGCCGCTTCCTTGCATGTCCGCACCAATGCGCAAGCGGCCATCGGGGAGGACATCTGAGACCTTGGCAACACCAGGAATCGCTAGGCTCCGTGTCTTTCCAAGGATTGCATAGGCATCGTTGACACGCACACGGTCACCTACGGCAAGTGCATCCGCATCGACACCTGGATCCAGCTCACATACGTACTCTTGGTCTCCCGCGACAATCAGATGGAGATTGTTTTCGAGTGGGCCGAGGTACGTTACGATTCTGTTCGCTGGTTTGGTGAGCTTTTCATAGGCCGCTTCGTATTGCGCGATAACCTCGGATGCTTCTTCCTGCTGCTTTTCAGATCGATCTGCTTTATCGCGGAGGAGGAGAAGAAAGGGATAGCGGGCATCTGTCGGAGGTGTCGCAGACAACAGCTCCGAGACGATCTCTTGTGCAGATAAATCATCCGGTTGGAGAGGCTGTTGCGGTGTGCTGGGTTTGCTTGCCATGGTGCGTTAGTATACCCACGATGAGTGATTCGATTGTCAGTGCAGCTCACCTCCGCACGATGTTTGACCGGTTGAACGCTTTGGATGACCTGACCATGCTGGAGATGGCACTATCCCATGGCTATCAGGACCGTGAGGCTGTAGCGATAGTGAAGGCGTATCGCGCCTTGCTCTCCGAAGTGCCGCCCGTTCCACCAACGCACAATCAACCCGTTCGATGCCTTGGAATCGTGGGGGCATCATCCGTACCAACCGCACTCTGGCCATATCTATTGCTTGCGCATTGCTTCCGTATTCCCGTGAAGATAAAGCTTCCCGCAAGTGATCTTCAAAGTGTGTGTCTCTTGAAAGGCATCATCACGTGTGTATCTAAGCCAACGGACACATTCCTGAATTACAGTTTTGATTCCACCTGGGAAATATCGACACAAGCAGGTGATGTGCTCCTCGACGGCGGATTTTGGGATGACTGTGACCGTGTTTTGGTCTTTGGATCAGATGCAGCAGTAGAGATCTACCGTCGTTACTTCGCGGAGCACGGCCGGGTTATTGGGTTTGGACATGTCGATTCGGTATTGATGGTCGATGTTGCGAGTCTGCAAAGTGATGACCGCTGGATGGATGATTTACTGGCGTTTGGCCATGTCGGCTGTTTGGCACCACGGTTGGTTGTCGCTGCTGATGACGCATCCCCTGCGTCGGTCGCTGAATTGATGCTAAACAAGCTCCATGGGCTTGTCGTCCCGGATGTCCAACGGGCAGTTACTCTCCGGAATGTATTCCATGAGCTACGGGTTAACGGGGGTGATGCATGGCTTTCAAGAGATGGAATGTGGTTGATCTCATCCAGTCACGAGTATGCAATTGTTGCCAACTCTGGACACCTCAGAGTCGTTCCTAAAGCCACTTTATTGGGCACTGGATGCGCAATCGGGGCGCTAAGCAAGCCCGCAACAGCATGTTTTGTGTCCAAACAGCTATCTGAATTTGATGTCGAGGCAACCTGGAATTGCGAATGGGGCAGGGCCCAATATCCATCGATGCTATGGCAAAACGGCGGTGTTCCAATCGTAACGACATTGTGTCGTTGAACAGTGTAAATGAATGATTTACATGAAGTGAACAAAGTAAATATACTATGTATAATCCGAGTACCGCCGGTCACAAAACCCGACGTTTATGATAAGGAGTCTTGCTATGAATTCGCGCAAAAACGCTGCATTCACGCTGATTGAACTACTAGTTGTCATTGCGATTATTGCCATCCTCGCC
>CAIYBQ010000083.1 GCA_903924445.1 uncultured Armatimonadota bacterium
ACGGCATCGATAGGCTCGCGGGTTCCACCCGCCGTAATCAGCACGCGCTTGCCTTTTAGGGGTTGGTCTTGTCGCGCGGCAAACAACGCGTTTAGGAATGAGAGGATGTCCTCTGTTTCCGCGATTTTGCCATCCCCGACCGCGCGGCAGGCCAGCTGTCCGTGCCGGGTTGGGATGAACTTAATGCCTCGCTCCATCAGGATGGCTACATTTGCCTGGGTTGCCGGATGTTCCCACATCTGCGTGTTCATCGCCGGGCTGACCACCACCGGAACCGTGGATGCGAGGCAGGTTGCGGACACGATGTCGCTACACAAGCCATGTGCAAGATTCGCCAGGGTGTTCGCGGATGCTGGTGCGATTAGAATGATGTCGGTTTCCTGCCCACGCGTGATGTGGACAATCCCCGTTGAGCCGCCATCATCTTCAGAGAGGGATGCATAACACGCCTGACCAGCGAGCGTCGCAAGTGTCCTTGGATGCAGAAACGCCGTCGCGCTCTCGGTCATTAGTGGCAGCACGGTCACGCCGGCCTGGACCAGCTTGCTGCAGATGTCAGCAGCCCGATAGGCGGCTACGCTCCCGGTGGCACAGAGGGTGATGCGCTTGCCTACGAGTGATGTGTTATCTGCCATATGCCATGATTCCTGTCGAAAACCACCACGCTATCCGCATCGTGTTGCGCGTGGCAGGTCTCATCAGCATACGTCTTTTCATTGATGTTGACCCATGCGTCCTCGATGCGTTGATTTTGCCCCGGAAAGAAGCGGAGACAACGCTCGAAATACCAGGCGTAGACGAATTCAGGCTCTGTGGCATCCAGAAAAATACGATAGTCAAGCGTGTGTGCGACCTGCGGATGCGCTGCGAGCAGCCCTTCCACGATCAAAATTTCTGAAGATGGCAATGCGGCCTTGTTTGGCAGGCGGTCATAAACCTCATGGTCGTAAACGGGAACAGAAAGTGCATCGCCGCGCTTCCATGCATCCAAATCTGTCAAAAACCCGAGCAGATCGTGCGTCTGAAAGCGCCCCTTTTTTGACATCAGGTCCCAGGCTTCCAGCTGCGCAGTTGGATAGATATAGCCATCCGTGTTTAGCACCACAGCATCAGAACCATTAGCCGTCAGCATCGTGGCGAGGTTCTGCGCGAATGTCGACTTCCCAACGGCAACCCGTCCCGTGATACCGATCATCGCCGGAGAAGGCAGTGCTTTGATACGTTCAACGAGATGTGTAAGCACGAGGGTCATCTTACCCAGTCCTCGGCTGATTGGTTAGGAAAAACGTTAAATGACACGTTCAAGAGACAAAACAGTACAAAACCACCCATTGATACCAAATAGCCGTGCTACCTCTTGACATTAACAGGCGTTATCCAATAAGGTTTACCCGTGAGTAAAGAAAATGACATTGGACTCCGTGCCCGTCAGCGGATGGAGCGGCGCTGCTCGATTATGCGTGCCGCGGCTGAAATGGTGGATGCCATCGGCTACGATGCGCTGACCATGGACCAGCTCGCAGAGCATGCGGGCATCACAAAGCCGACTCTCTATGCGTACTTCCCAAACAAGGAAGCGCTCACGGTGGCAAGTATTGTTGACAAGATGGCGCAGGTTCAGGAGTGGCTGGATGCCCAGGCGCAGGATGAATCAGCCGATGTCCGTCTACGAAACCTCCTCCAGCACATTTTGGCAACGCGCTTTATCGATGGCGAACGCCCTCTCGTAGGCGCACTCACCCGCCAAATTCTGGAGCACCCGGATTACATCGCCGCCCATGGCCACATTTTGAATACGTTTATGGGCATCGTCCGCTGCGGGCAGGCAAGCGGTGTCTTCCGCCCAAATGCCGACCCAGAGCTCTATGCACGAACGTGCATCTCGATTTTCCGCGACCGCGAGTACGACTGCCTGGCATCCCGTAGCCCGGAAGCAGCCGAGACGCTGGTCGAGCAACTAACCACTTACATGATGAAGATGATTGAAAGCAGGCTCCCTGAATGCCCATAGTGTTTGTTACTCCAATCGCCATCCAGGCGCAGGCGCCACCGGTTGCCTTCAGTCTGGAAACGGCCGTTGCGGCAAGTCTTAAGAAAAGTGCATCCGTGCAGATCGCCGGTAAGGTTGTGGCAGCCGACCAGGCACGCATCGGCGTTGCGCGCTCGCAGGGGCGTGTTCAGCTCTCAGGAAATGCGAATCTCTCCCGTTTCGACCAGGCAACGCGCATTGGATTTGTACCAGGTGCCCCGCCGGTTCAGACACTGCCAAATCACATCGAGACGTATCAGCTGACCGCAACGCAGCGCATCGATGTCAGCGGACAGATCCGAATGTCCATTTCACAGGCACAGCTCCAGCAGCTTGCGGATACATTTGCGGCATCCGGGGCCAAACGGCAACGGGCTCTGCTCACCGTCCAAACCTACATCCTGGTCCTAAAGAGCAAGGTGCGCGTTCGTGCGGCTCAGCTAGCGGTGAAGAGCGCAGATGCCCACCTTGAGCTTGCACAGGCATTCTTCGACCAGGGAATTGGGCAGAAAGTGGAGTTGCTACGTGCGAAGACAGCCGTGGTGGATGCCAATATCCAGCTCTCGATGATGGTCAGTGCAGAGGCAGCCTCGCGTGCGACATTTAATAACCTCGTTGACATCGACCTCAGCGCAGCTGTAGACCTTGCACCAATCAAGCTTGCGGAAGTCCAAAAACCGGTCGCTGTTCTTGCGGAATACGCATCAAAGCAACGGGATGATGTCCTTCGGGCGGAGGTCCAGACCCGTGCGGCCGAGCTTGGCATACGCCTAGCAGGGACGGCGAACAAACCAGTCGTTAGTATCCAGGCACAGGCGACACAGTATCCAACATTCTCCTTCCAGACGCCTCGCGAACGCGTTGGGTCCCTTTCGATTGGCATTACGATTCCAATTTTGGATGGCGGTTCAACGGGAGCCAAAACGGATGAAGCCACGCAGCAGGCGGCGGCCACAAAGCTTGAATATGCCCGCATCCGGAATGCGGTCGCTCTGGATGTCACACAGGCACATATTGCCTGGATGCACGCCTTGTCGGTCGCGAATGCGGCAAAAGAAGCGCTTACCTACGCAACCGAGGCCAGGGATATCGCCGAGACCCGCTATAAGGGTCAGGTTGGAAGTTATCTTGACCTCCTCGATGCGCAGGTCGCACAGATCCGGGCAGAAGCCCAAGCCATCGATACAGAATACGAAGCCATCGCTGCACAGGCAGCACTAATCAACGCCCTGGGAACACAGCTATGAGCACACAACCAACACCGGCAGAATCCACAACAAAGCGAAGTCCGAATGCAGCGCGTGCCTTTGGCATCATCGCCGTCGCCGCCGGCCTCTTCTTCGGCGGGCGTTACTATCTTTGGTCGCAGACCCACGTCGCCACGGATGATGCCTACGTAACGGGAAACATCGTTCAGGTCAGCCCGACGGTGGGTGGCACGCTGTCACAACTGATGGTCGCTGAAGGCGATGTGGTTACCGCTGGCCAGGTTGTTGCCGTTCTGGATGACACGGCGCAAAGGGCGGCCCTACAGTCTGCTGAGTCAGCATTGCTGGTCGCAAAAGGAAATGTACGTCAGGCGGAGGCACAGCTGACGCTGCAAGAGGTGTCGGACACGGCAGCGATGGCAAAAGCACAGGCCACCAAAAGCGTTTCGATGACGAAAATCAAGGCTGCTGAGACGGGCGTAAAGGCATCGGCGGATGACACAGCCACGCGGATTGCAACCCTCAAGGCAAGCGTTGCAGCGAGTGAAGCGGCAGCGGCGCAAGCGGTGGCGGGACTCGCGGGTGGCAAGAACCAAGCGGCTGCGGCAAAGGCAGCTGCTGTTACTGCAACCGCTGGTGTTCTGTCGGCTGCGGCGAATCTCGCGGCGGTCAAAGCACGAATTCCGACGGCAGAAGCCGAGCTCCAGCGCGCGGAGCGCGACCATGGCCGCTTTACGCAGCTGTTTGCAAAGCAGGCGGTAACCCGCCAGCAGCTCGAGAGTATGGCGGATGCCGTCACACGCGAGCGGGCAGCCTTGAATGGCTTGCGTGAGCAGGTTCGGCTGGCATCAGCGCAAGTCGATGCGGCGGAGAGTCAGGCGGTTGAGGCACGTGAGCGGGCAGCGGCGGCTGAATCACAGGTCAAGGTCTTGGATGCGGCTGTGCGGACAGCGAAGAGTGCCACCGATGTGACCCGCGGGCAGCTGGCGACGGCGGTTGCCGGGCAGCGCCGCGTGGATGTTGACATTGTTGGTGTGCAAGCAGCGCACGCATCAGCGGATGTTAGCGATGCTGAAGCACAAATCGTTGAGGCGGGGATGGGTCAGCAGGCGGTGCGTTTTGTTGCGCTGGAGACGGCCAAGGATGCGGTTAGATCCGCAGAGGCTGGCGTTGCGACGGCCAAGGAGCTGCTCAAGCGTACGATTTTGGTGGCGGCGCAGAGCGGTGTCGTCTTGAAGAAGACGGCGAATGTTGGGGCAAGCATTGTCCCCGGTCAGACGATTTTGACGATTAGCCAGGGAGAGGCTCTGTGGATCACTGCTAACTTCAAGGAGACCCAGATCAAGGACATTCACATTGGACAACCCGTTGAAATTCATGTGGATGCACTTCCATCCGGGAAAGTCGCAGGCGTCATCGCAGGCATCGGAACCGCGACGGGCGCAACGACAGCAATGC
>CAIYBQ010000084.1 GCA_903924445.1 uncultured Armatimonadota bacterium
CATCCACCCATCCGGTTTGTTCAACCGCACTCCCGGCAAAATGCCATCCCGATTCAGATCCTGAAGCGCATCTTCGAGACTGCTGACAAATGCACCGGGACGGTGGCCATGCTGGTCCAAGTGCGAAAGCATCAGCACTTCCCGTAAAGGTACCACCGCACTTGTATTGCCTTCGTAACGGCACTTCCATGCAATGTGCGCGAGACAGATACCAAGGAGGATGTGGTACTTCTGGCGCTGAGGATGGTACTGAAGCAGCTTCCCCGCAACTTCCCAGGAACCCCGGTCCAACATCGACATCCAGTGCTGAAATGGCTCCCCGAGGTGGAAGCGAAATCTTACATAGCTCTCCGATGTTCCCGTCGAAACTTTCGTTTCCAGCTGCTCAACACTGATAAATCGAGAGAACTTCGTACCGCCACCGTTTTCTGAATCATCCACAGGGACAAGAAGTCTACTCAGGATAAAGACATCCCGGCCCTTTGAGAGCGTATCCGCCTTATGATAGCCACCCCTAGGAGTCTGCTGCCGCCCCTGATGGCGGAGAATGTCACTGGCAAAGACCTCAACATACGTGTCGTAGCTCGCATCCCCAGCCTGCTCTCGCCAAATACTGGCAAGCGTAAGAAATGTTTGGACGACTGCTGCCCCATGACTCGTAAGGTGAGTAATCGCCGCACGCGCATCAAAGCCAATAGGGTTGCTCAAATTGACACGCAACCCATCTGCAGGGTTACGCGTGACCAGCTGCTCATCGAGTGGATGTTCAGTCCAGTTCTTTGTGTTGATTATCGAAATCAACGCTCTCGTTGCAGCATTGGATGTCGGAATACGAATCGATGTGGCGGGGGCAATGTTGCCACGTGGGCCACTCCGCTTCGATGTTTGCCGATGCCTGTTTGAAAGGCTCGTGACAGCCACGTCCCACTTTGCCTGCGCTTCCATCCAATGACGAATCGTCTCGGCAAGCACATCCGGAAGGTTTTCACTGTGGCCATCAAAGCTCGATGTAACCGACAGCTGACCATTTGAAACCGTTGCCCGTACATCGCGTTCACAGCGGTCCAACGTGTCCAGAATATCGAGCAATGCGGCGTCATCCGGGGAAAGGGGATGTCCATGCTGACGCAGATACATCAGCTCAGCGATGATAGCAGCCACGCCCATATCGGGTGCTGCTTGATCAGGCATCCGTGTCCGTGGCAAGAGAAACATCGAGGGCCTTGAACAATGCCGTTACTTCATCCCCGACTTTAAGCCCAATCGCCTCAGCTGCGCTGGGAATAATCGCACTCACGATGGGGCCAGCCGCTGTTTCCATGTGAACAATAATCAATGTGGGGCCAGAAATGATTTGGGTCACCTTCCCACGAATCTGGTTGGGAAAACTAAGCTTCATTGGTTTGTCCTTCTCTATAACAGCGAGTGAAATATCGGATGCCCGGAACATCACACGTACATCGGAGCCTTCCGAAAGCGCAAGCGCTGCCGGAACGCCAGCATCCACCAGAGACACAAGCGCATCCGTTTCTGCAACCCGGATGTAAACGAGAGCGATGGTACCGTCTTCGACGATCCGAATGACTTTTCCGCGCATTTGGTTCGGAAGCGTAATCGGAACGGGTCTCAGGACACCGATATGCCCCTCCATATCAACCGCGGTGATTCCCGTCAAAGGAAGACCGACCTCATCACACCACGCTTGCACATCGGCGCGTGACTTCGCCTCCAGCAACCAAACAATCCGACCCTCATTCAATGAATGAAAGCTACGGTATCCCCGGACATACTTCGATGCCTGACCAGCCTGCGCGATTTGCTTTACACGCTCTGGCGTAACTTCATCGGAAGGAATGTCATGGATTGTCATGAAAATTGGCATTGTTTTGACGCCTGTATCGTACCCGCAATGCAGCATCGTCCTGATAGGCGTTTTCCCTGCATTGAGCCATCCATGATGTCCGCTCACAATTTATGGGAAGATGTCCCCATGGAGATTCATCATCCACTAAGTAGTTTGCGCATAACTTTCGATGCGGCGAGGCAGCTGAATTCCCGTGACTTGTTCCTTCATTTTCACGGCGCACATGACATCGTTCATATGGCGGTTCAGAACCGATTTCCGGATGCCATCGCGGCAAGCGTAAACCTCAGTGGACTAAGTGGCGCATACCAAGGCTATGTTGGTCGTAGTCCGCATTGGATGTTTGTAAAGCTACTCGCTGAGATTCAGCAAGCGACGGCTACAAAGCGCTTCGATTCAATCACTCTGTCATCGTTTTCAGCAGGCTATGGAGCTATCCGAGCGCTCCTCGAGGACCCGCGCTGCGTGGCTATGATCGACCAGTTGGTTTTGGCGGATACGGTCTACGCCAGCTTTGGTCATCAACGGAATTCGCTGGGGAGCAGGCCATTTCCAAGCCATGAGCAGAACAAGCCATTTGTTGACTTTGCGAAGCTCGCGGTGATGGGCAGGAAGGGGATGGTCTTGACGCATTGTGAGCTGGTGCCCGAGACCTATTCATCCACGGAAGAGGTAGGGCAGCTGGTACGTGATGCGATTGGCGCGCCGTTGACATCGGTCGATGAAACCTGGAGCAATGGCTTGCGCGTTAAGGGACACACCCGGAAAGGGCGTTTTGTTTCGATTGCAACGCGCGGTAATCAGGGGAGCGATCACCTTGCGCATTTGCGGGGCATCGGGACTTGGTATCGCTTAATGCCAAGGTTCTGAAAGCGCGTCTGTGCGAAACAATTTTTTAGACGCTGGCAGAAATCGAAAGAGCGTTTAGTCGGTGTATCAGTTTGTGGATGAACAGCCGGCGCATGTTCCATTCAGTTGAATCGTGGCATTGGACAGGTCAAATCCCGTTTCTGATTCGAAGAAAGTGATCAGCTCAGATGGGACTTCTGTAGCATCGACATCTGTTACGTTTCCACAGATTTGACAACTCAGGTGGTGATGGTGATGGTGTGTCAGGTCATACCGAACAGCATTACCAGTGCGCACTGCAGCCACATCCCCGCGCTCAACCATCGCATCGAGGGTACGGTAAACCGTGGCCAAACCAATCTGGAAATTACGCACACGGATGGCACCGTAGATCTCAGATGCCGTGGGGTGGGTACCATGCAGATCATCTAGTGCAAGCATGACAGCCTTGCGCTGGCTTGTGTTCCGCATCGCTTTTGGACGAATCACAGGTGTATGGTTCGGAGTGCTCACATCCTTATATTACAGTAAATCCTGTTGATGGCGATAGCCGGCACCTCGATGCAGGCAAGGACTAACATTTAGGTAAGCTGGAATTAACTTACGTGCGAAGTCAATCACCTGTAGAATCTTATGCACGATGTCTAGTCCACGGATTTTGGTTGCTGATGATGAGCCTGCATTGCTACGTTTGCTTGAGTTTGTCCTTGGGCGTCGCGGCTATGTCATTCAGGGCGTCACTAATGGCAATGCTGCCGTTGAAGTGTTGAAAACGGAATCACCAGACCTTGTGATTCTAGATGTGATGATGCCGGGCCTTGATGGCTATGAAGTGTTGACGTTTATTCGTGAAACGCCGCGCTTGGAAGGGCTTCCAGTCGTGATGTTGACGGCAAGAGCGCAGCTAGATGATATTCAACGTGGCCTGACTCTCGGCGCGGATGCCTATCTTGCAAAGCCTTTTGACCCCGAAGAGCTGTTCTCTGTCGTAGAATCGTTGGTAAGTTAGCAGCGCTACAGCGTTGATGCATTGCTATCAGTCGACTATTGGAGGGTAAGGCGATGTCGGTAAGTACTGAAGAAGCGTGGATAGTAGAACCTGAGCTCAAGGACCGGCCACCCAGACGCGTTGCGGCAGCAGATCGCATTGATTACAACAAGCCATCTACGCAGGTTCTGACAGCAGCATCTGGCGCAGTTATCGTTACCGGGCTTGTATTGTTCGCTGCCGGTCTCGTGATGAAGCAATCGATGCTGACCATTGCGGGAGTCGCAGTTTCCTTGGCTGGCATTGCTGGCATCGTTGTTTTTCCATCGAAGGGGAAAGCACACGAGGCAAGAGTAAATCGCCTTATCGAAGTCGGAATACCGGTTCCTGCGAGGCTGCTTGCCGTTGAAAATCGCGGCTCAGAAGGTGGGAAACAGCGACTCGTAAAGTTTCAATATCAAGTTCCGGGCCATGATGAACCACGTCATGGGGACACCTTTGTGGACTATGATGAACTGCCAAAGACGATCCCGAGCACGGTGACAGCATTGGTTGACCCCGAAACATATGCCTTCGACCTCTACATCGCATTGCCAGTAAAGGCAATCGCCAAGCCTCTCGACCGAACATCCCAGGCAGCAGCCGAAGTGGCTGCCACTAAGCCGGTGAGTACGGAAATGGGCGCGATGTCATCGGACCCTGTCGTCGTCGTCAAGCGTAAGGTTGAAACCGCTCCTGAGCAAAATGGTGAGAAGCGGGAATCCTACGAATAGGCGTTGATATACACCCTCACAAATGATAGGGTGACGAAGGTTTTAGTTCCTTGAGATGTCCCGTGAGGCATCCTCCGTCCTGTGAGGCGGGCAAGGGTGCCGATGAATATCGGCTGCATGAAATATCGGCTCATATGCCCATTCCGTGCCCTTGTCCTAAGTAGGACAAGGGCACGTTTTGTTTTGTGAGGTACGCGATGGCAGTGATGGACAGCGGAGATATCCGGCGTGCTGTATCCCGGATTGCACATGAAATCGTCGAACGCAATAAAGGCGCCCATGATGTCGTCTTGGTCGGCGTGCTTCGTCGCGGCTTACCCCTAGCGGAACGCCTCGCGAGCCGAATCATGCAAATTGAATGCGCCCCGGTCCAGTTCGGTGGACTTGATATTACCGATTACCGTGATGATAACGTCGCGCGCGCAACGGTGGCATCCGTTTCGTCGATTGACTTCGATGTCACTGGAAAGATTGTTGTGCTTGTAGATGATGTTCTCTACACGGGGAGGACGATCAATGCGGCGATGACGGCGATCTCAACGTACGGCCGCCCGGCCGCCATCCAGCTCGCTGTACTCGTCGACCGTGGCCACCGCGAATTACCCATCCGAGCAGACTACGTTGGGAAAAATGTTCCCACATCCAGAGTCGAACGCATCGATGTTCATCTTGGAGAGTCAGATTCTGAAGACTGTGTCGTCATTTCAAAGCGGGAGGACAGCTGATGTCCACCAAGCCACTCGCTGGCTGCGACCTCCTTGGCCTCAAAGGTCTGGACCGAGAAACGCTGGGCCACTACCTGACCACGGCTGCTGAGTTCGAGAAGATTATCAAACGGGACATCAAGAAAGTCCCCACCCTCAAGGGTAAATCGGTCATCACACTCTTCTACGAAAACTCCACCCGCACACGTACATCGTTTGAAGCCGCTGGAAAGTACATGTCGGCGGATGTCATCAATATCAGTGGATCGACATCAAGCACCACAAAGGGCGAATCCCTCCGTGATACGTTCTTGACGCTTCAGGCACTCACCGCTGACTGCATCATCATGCGCACGCCTTTCTCCGGCGCTCCGGAACAGGCTGCAGCATGGGTGGATGTGCCTGTGATCAACGCGGGGGATGGTATGCATGAGCATCCAACACAAGGCCTCCTCGATGCGTACACCATCCAGAAAGTCAAAGGCCCACTGGATGGCCTTAAGGTCGCTATTGTGGGTGATGTCGCACACTCTCGGGTTGCGCGATCCAATGTCTGGGGTTTGTCGACGCTTGGCGCGGATGTTCACCTGGTAGGGCCAAATACCCTGATGCCTCGTGACATCAGCCAGCTGCCAGTTACAGTCCACAACACGCTTGAGAGTGGCCTCGCCGGCGCGGATGTCGTGATGGTCCTTCGTCTCCAGCTGGAACGGATGAGCAAAGCGCTCTTCCCAACAGCCCGTGAGTACCACATGACCTTTGGCATTAACGAAGCGACACTGCGTTACGCGAAACCGGATGCCATCGTCATGCACCCTGGTCCGATGAATCGCGGTCTTGAAATCGGTGGAGACCTCCCCGATGGCCATCAAAGTGTCATCTGTCAACAGGTCACATCTGGGGTTGCAGTGCGCATGGCCGCGCTTTATCTCCTGCTTGGCGCGGATGGAATTGAAGGATAAGAGGAACGGACGAAACATATGAAAACCATTCTCTTGCGGGGCGGTCACGTCGTCGATCCTGCGAACAACATAGATGCCATCAACGATGTCCTCATCCTAAATGGAGTCATAAAAGCCGTCGGGCAAAACATAGACGTAACCGCTGATATTGATGTCCGCGATTGCACGGGGCTTATCGTTGCCCCGGGATTGATTGACATCCATGTCCATCTGCGTGAACCGGGTCAGGAATACAAAGAAGACCTCGCCAGCGGCCTCGGCGCCGCTGCGGCCGGAGGATTCACCGCGGTCGCTTGTATGCCAAATACAGCTCCGGTGATCGACTCTGCACCGATTGTTCGCGATCTCGTAACACGTGCAAAGGATGTTCACAAAGCGAGGCTTTGGGTCATCGCTGCGCTGTCAAAAGGGATGAAGAACACCGAACTCACCGAGATGGCAGACCTCAAGGCGGCGGGTGCAGTTGCCGTCTCCGATGATGCCTACCAGGTTCAAGATCCGTTGTTCCTTCGCCGGGCGATGGAATATGCCGCGATGGTAAACCTTCCTGTCCTCCTTCACTGCGAGAACACGACACTGTCTGAGGGCGGCGTGATGAATGAGGGTCTTGTCTCGACAGAGCTGGGGCTCAAGGGTTTACCCCGCGAGGCTTACGAACTCGATGTGGCACGTGCAGGGCTACTTGCGATGCTTACGGGAGCCAAAACACACATCCTCCATGTCTCAACACGGGGGGAAGCGGAGCTCGTGCGGCACTTCAAGCAAAAAGGTGCGCCACTCACCGCTGAAACGGGACCGCACTATTGGTGCGTCACCGATGAAGCCGTCCAGGGCTACAACACACACGCAAAAATGAATCCGCCACTCCGTACATCTGATGACTGTGCGGCGATGGCAGCTGCCGTCGCGGATGGCACTATGGATGCGATTGCGACCGACCATGCACCGCATGCTGATTACGAGAAGACGCAGGAGTTTGCACTCGCTCCATTTGGCATCGTTGGGCTGGAAACAAGCCTTGCTCTCGGAATCACGTACCTGATCAAAACCGGGAAGGTGAGCTGGACACGCTTCATCGATGCGATGTCCACGCAGCCAGCGAAGATTATTGGTGTCGCTGGCGGGACGTTGACGCCGGGCGCCGCTGCGGATGTTACGGTCATCGCTCCAGATGTAACTTGGGTTGTTGATGCCGCGAGCTTCGTCTCCAAGGGGCGGAATACTCCTTTTGATGGCGTTGAGCTAAGAGGGCGAGCAGTGATGACGATCGTTGGTGGGGAGGTTGTTCATGGCTGAGGCAGTACTCGTTCTCTCTGATGGGAGCGTGTTTAAGGGGCAGCACTTTGGTGCGGCGGGCACGACCTTTGGCGAAGTTGTTTTTAACACTGGGATGACCGGCTATCAGGAGGCTCTGACTGACCCTTCGTATGCTGGACAGCTCCTCACGATGACGTATCCGTTGATTGGGAACTATGGCGTCGCAGATGTCGACATCGAGAGCAATGGCGTTCAGGTCGCCGGCTTTGTCGTTAGAACCCTCGCAGATGTGGCATCCAACTGGCGGATGCAAGGGACGCTGCACGACTACCTCGTTGAGAGCGGCACAGTGGGAATTCAGGGGATTGATACCCGGCAGCTGACACGTGTTATTCGCGCCGGAGGGGTCATGATGGGGGCGATTAGCTCTACAGAGACCGCCGGAGACCTCCTCGAGAAGCTGCAGTCATCCACGAGTGGGTATGACCAGATCGACTGGGTATCACGGGTAACGACAAAGC
Organism: uncultured Armatimonadota bacterium; assembly: GCA_903924445.1. Taxonomy (GTDB): domain Bacteria; phylum Armatimonadota; class Armatimonadia; order Armatimonadales; family Armatimonadaceae; genus CAIRTT01. The sequence continues at coordinate 7,919 of CAIYBQ010000084.1, forward strand.
AACCATATATGTGGGGGCCATCCGAAGCGGATGCCCGCTTCCACGTTGCCGTCCTCGATTGTGGAATCAAGTTTAATATTCTCCGATCGCTCGCATCGAGGGGTGTACGGACCACCGTTTTCCCGGCATCCACACCCGAAAGTGAAATGATTGCGACAAACCCAGATGGCTACTTCTTGTCGCCGGGCCCAGGCGATCCTGCGCTCCTCGGCTATGCAATCACGACGGTAACGGCGTTGATTAATGCAGGCAAGCCTGTCATGGGGATTTGTCTAGGAAACCAGCTGCTTGGATGTGCACTTGGTGGACAGACCTATAAGCTGCCATTTGGGCATCGTGGCGCTAACCACCCTGTTAAAGACTTACTGACCGGCAAGGTCGTCATCACAAGTCAGAACCATGGTTATGCGCTTGATCCGGATTCACTGCC
>CAIYBQ010000085.1 GCA_903924445.1 uncultured Armatimonadota bacterium
AGAATAATTGGCGGGATTGTATCCCAGACCCGGTAGTGCGGCACGATTCAACCGTCAGATAGGATGCAATATGTACATCACGGCCCTTACGATTGGCATCGCCCTTACCGCTGCCGCGCTATACCAGCCTGCCAAACCGCTTCCAGCCCCATCCGCTCACATTGCACACCAGGTGGGTCTCGCCGGTGACAAATCCACTCTCTTGCCCGCTGATGTCGCAGCTATTTTAGAGCGCCCAGAGCTCCGAAGTGCGACCATCGGGCTCTACGCTATCAACCTCAAAACCGGCTTACAAATCATCAAATACAATAGCAACCGTGCCTGCATGCCTGCCAGTAACCAAAAGCTGCTCACTGCCGCCGCCGGGCTTCAGCTACTCGGCCCAGACTTCACATGGAAAACCGATATTTCCCAAAACGGGACAACACTGCACATCACCTTTGATGGCGACCCTCTGCTCACCCGCGCGCAGCTCACATCGGCTATTGCAGCAGCAAAGGACAAGTTAACCGGACAAATCTCGCAGATTGCCATCGATGACACCCGGATTCAAGGCGACCCGCTTGGAATTGCTTGGCAATGGGATGACATCGGGGCCGGGTTTTCCGCACCCGTAGGTGCCGCGACCATCGACAAAAATGTCGTCAAAGTAACCGTTACGCCACCGGCATCGGTGACCAATCCTCCACGCTTCGATGTCGCAGATGGCATTCTTTCTATCCGTGCCAACACGACGATTAGCGAAGCCGGTCAAACAAACACAGCTGCGCCGGAGGCCGCGGGCCGCCTCACGATTACGCGTAACCCCCTTCGCCCCGAGGTCGAGATAACTGGCGCGTTGGTTGCAGGAGGTAAGCCGGTTACATCGATGGTTGCGGTCGACAACCCGACTGATGCAGCATTTCGCATCGTTTCTAGCATTCTCAGAGAATCGGGTATCCCAACGGACCCGAATGTTCAGTACGTTCGCCGGCCTCGTGGGGCGGCGGATATCCTTTTGACCACAATCGCGAGTAAGCCTCTGTCGCAAACGCTGCCGGACTTTCTCAAGCCCAGTGACAATCTCTACGGAGAGCTCCTCCTGCGAACGATTGGTCGACTCGATGCGGGAGCAGCAACGCCTGCAGCAGGAATCAAGCGGCTTCAGGCGTGGATGGCCAGTAACGGTATTCCGACAAGTGGTGTCCAGCCAGCGGATGGCTCAGGACTTTCGATGTGGAATACGACGACGGCGGAGTCAACCGTTGCGCTCCTAAAGACGATGGCGGCCAATAAGGACTTTCGGGATGCGCTGCCAGTCGGCGGCATCGATGGCACCCTCAAGGCACGGTTTCCGGCACTAAACCACAAAGGAAAAGTTCAGGCCAAGACTGGTACGCTTTCCGTGGCCAGCTGCCTGAGTGGTTATGCGGTGACCGGGACAGGCGAAACGATCGTCTTCAGCATCCTGATGAACCATTTTGACCGTAAGGCCGGCAGCGCTGCAGCCCGCCGGGCCCAAGATGACATCGTCCGCTATTTGCTCAGTCTCTAGGGCGTTTCAGATGGCGAAACGTGACCGACAATCATTTTGCGCTTGCCATCGATAATCGTAAAGTAGTCCCGCTCAACCGGCATTCCTGACTTGTCATTAAGGGGACCATCCGACCAGGTTGTAAATGTGGATGATGAAATCCGGTACGCCGCGAGAACACTTGGAAACTTTTCTGGCTCGTAGTCGACATTGATCGCGATGCGGGTTTCATCAAACGCAGAGTCAGGTTCCATCTGGCGGTTGTTAATTTTGCCTTCTGTCTGTATTTGAAAGTCGGCATTGTACTCAACACCTGCATCCAAGTTTTCACGTGCGATGCCTAGAGCCATCGCTTCGTTGTAAAGCTCCATCCGTGCACGGGAATAGGCAAAGTAGTCATGCGTCGCAATCGCTCCCCAGACAACGTTGCACGCTGCGATCGCCACAGCACCCCACCGAAATGATTGGAATCGTGGAATATCAGTGACAGGAGCGATGTGCGCGGCCATCACGAATGGGACAATCAGCAAGAGGTAGCGGTCAAACATATTGTTGAGTGCCAGCCACGGCACCAAGGAAACGCACTGAACAAAGACAAATGCAATCAGAACCAGTGAAAGAATGGTCGATGCCTCAGCTGGCTTACGGGCTTTCAGCAGTGTGCCTAACCCACGAAACTGGTTTGCGAGCAACGCCAGCGAGCCGACATTTCCAATGACTCCAAGGATCACCCAAAGGTAGCCAAGATTAGGCACCGATGTTCGGTCCCCAAAGCCATGAACCCCTCCAACAACGACGCCCATTGTGGTCCAGTATTGGCCATATACGGTGAGGCGGAAGATGGGAGCGAACATTTCAACATGACGAGCGGTCATCGGCAAAATGATAAAGACCAGCAGCCAGGCGAGCACAAGACCAGCCATCGGCCAGGATGGCTTCCGCAGCTGAAAGCCGAGCAAGACGGCCGGGAGCACAAGGAGGCCGGATGTGATTCCGAACTTGATCATGAACTTAATGGTGATGTCCGGCCAGCCGACAAACGTTAGGAGCCCTGCGACTGGATGAACAGGGACGGCATATGGCAGCTTGCCAATGAGGGCAACGGCAAGTAAACCTGCAGCAATGATAACTGTGGCACTGGGGATGAGAATGCTCCGCCACGCTGGACGGAATCCGCTGATGATGAGCATCGCGACACCGAATGGCAGAATAACATTCTGGCGATTCAAGGCAGCAAGCAGCGCAAATGCGGATCCAACAATGACCTTTTTCCGTAGCGTCGATGGCTCTTCAGGACTACGTAACGTTTCAGCGAAAAACGTCCATGCGATGAGACACAGCGCCATCGTAGGCACATCGGTTAGGAAGGATGGTCCTGCCGCGAGGATCATCGGGGTTCCCATCACGGCTGCCCACAGCGTAACAGCAGCGAACACTCCGGCTCCTGCTGCTCTGAGGAAGCGATAGAGAAATCCCGATGCAACACCGGTTGAGACAATGCCAACCCAGTGGAGGATGCCGTAGTTGAATCCAAACACTTTGATAATGGCTGCACCAATGACCATTTGTGGCAACATCAGGGGCGTTCCCCACCCGTTCAGCTGGATGCGACCTGTTTTGCTAAATGCATACGCGAGCCGTGCATAGGAAAACTCATCATTCATCGGGGCATCAAGCACCCCACCACCAAGTAGGAGCATCAAAATGACGGGAATGACACCAAGAACCCAGACGAGACCTCTCTCACTATTGCGATGCATTGGTGCAAATGACATAGCTATCCCTCTTCCACATCACTATCTGGTTGGAGCTTCACCGCAATTGCGTAGAGCTCACGGCGCCCAAGGCCAGTTTTGTTTGCGACTTCACGCGCCGCTTCTTTGGTTGACTTCCCTGCGAGCATCGCATCGAGAAGCAATGTCTCCACCGCGACCTCCGCTGGCCGCTCAGGAACTTCTCCGGTTCCGCCTTCAATGATGATGACGCACTCGCCCCGCGGGGGTTCAGCCTTGTAGTGTTCCGCACACTCAGCCAGCGTTCCGCGGATGAATGACTCGTGGAGCTTGGTCACTTCACGGGCAACCACGGCCTGGCGGTTCGCTCCAAACGCCTCGGCAAGCTCAGCGAGGGAATCCGCAAGGCGGTGTGTGCTCTCGTAGATGACCATCGTCCGACGCTCGATGGCAAGTGCCGCGAGGCGCTCCTTGCGGTCATTTGTTTTTGGGAGGAAGCCTTCGAAGGTGAACTGACCTGTTAGCAGTCCACTGGCACTGATAGCGGCGATCGCAGCGCAGGCACCTGGAATGGGTTCCACGATGATGCCACAGTCGATGGCTGCCCGCACAAGCTGCTGCCCCGGGTCACTAATACAGGGTGTCCCCGCATCGGAGACCAGAGCGACATCGTTTCCCTGCGTCAGCAAGGTGATCAGGTGAATGATATCTTCCTGCCCGGAGTGTGCATGATGGCTGATGAGGCGGGTGTCGATATCAAAGTGGCGAAGGAGTTTGCCAGTTACGCGGGTGTCTTCTGCGGCGACGATGTCTGATTCGCGGAGAATGCGCAGGGCCCGGACAGTGATGTCTTCTAGATTACCGATTGGCGTTGCCACGAGACGAAGACGCCCCGGACGTGAGGTTTTCACATCCAGGGCGTCGGTTTGACTTGTCTTCCGGCTCACTTCTTTGGCGCTGGCGCAGGGGTTGGGGCCGGCGTTGGTGCTGCGGCATTCTGCTGCTGCTTTTGGAGAGCCTGCTGGCGCTTTGTCATTTCTTGATTTTTCAGCAGCGCACGTGTCTCGTTTTCCTTGTCACCAATCTGGCGATAGAGGTCTCCGAGCTGCTTCCATTGATCAGGGGATGAAAGAGCAAGCTTTTCAATTTCCTGAAGCTGTTCCTTGACAGAGTCCTTCTTGCCGGTCTTAACGAGAAGCCCAGCGAGTTTGAAGCGGGTTTCTGGGAGGTTACGACCACGGAGCGCGAGTTCGAGGGCCTTGATTGCATCATCGAGCTTACCAAGCTGTTCGTAAATACCAGCCTTGCGTAGTGGCACAGAGCCTAGTGGATCTTCAGATGCTGGAATCTTGTCCAGCTCTGTCAATGCCTCAGCGAGCTTGCCGTTTTTGTTTGGACCACCAGCCTCACGGATGGCCATCGCAGCACGCATCCCAGGATCGAGGATCTCAACGGTCAGTTTTGGCTGTTCGGCGGCGATGACTTCTCCGACCTTGGCTTGCGCAATACGGTCGACGTATTGCTGAACGTACTTGGCGCTCTCTTTGTCAAAGTCCTTAGGGAGAGTCTTGCCGGGGCGTTCGCCCTCGAGCTTGACAATATGGTAGCCGTAGGTGGTTTTCACCAGACTTGGATTGACCTTACCGAGGCCGGCGGCAAGTGACCCTTGTGTGAACTCAGGGACGTACTGCGAACCAGGGGCCCAGTCGTAGAGACCGCCCTTAGCCTTGGAGCCAGGGTCATCGGAGTTTTCCTTGGCGAGCTTAGCCAAGCTTGCAGGATCCTTGACCGCTTCCGCGAGAACCTTTTCGGCTTTTGCCTTCGCCTGGTCATCCGGCAGTCCACCTGGTCCGGATTTGATCAGCACGTGGCGGACCTGAATGTCGGAGTAGGTGCGCTTGACGTAAGCGGCATCGATGTTTGTTGGCGGAGCAACTTTCGCTTTGAGCCCGTTGTAGTAGAGCTCGTTGCGAAGTTGGTCGGCTTCGATAACATTTTGTTTGAGGACGGCAATCGAAGAATCCGGATTCATTTTCTGGAGAGCTTCTTCGACGGTGCGGTCATCTGATTTTGGATCGATGCCAAGCTGGGATGCGATTGCGGAGCGGACACTTTCATTCCACTTTTTGTCCCGCATCTCTTCGATTTGAGCATCTGTGACTTCAACGCCAGCCTTCTTGGCTGCCTGCACAATTGCCTCGCGGCCCTTGAACTGCTCAACCAGCATCAAGCGGTACATGTCCTGAATCTCAGGTGTTGGAGAGCCGGCCATACCGCGCATTTGCTGCTCAAGTTGGCGATCGAGCATCGACTTGGTGATCTTGGTTCCACCGATTTGCGCGACGGCTTTTTCATCATCGGCAGCACGCTTTGCAGCACCGCCACCGATATTGGCTCCGAGTCCACTGTAGACGACACCGATTAGCAGGGGCACCGCAAGCACTGCGATGACCTTTGTTCCGTGCTTCTCGACGAAGCGCTTCATAGCCATGATGGACATGTGAAATCTCCTCATCCGCCTCCCGGCGGACATAACCCTCTATTTTGCGCCGAATGGGCGCATTTCGCCACGCATCGAAGGAATGGGTTTTTCTTCAGTACGTGCGCTAGGGACGAATGGTCAGTTGTTTCTGGGTTGTTAGCAAGAAATTTTGAGTGATTCTTGATGAAAATTCACATCCCCAATTGCTTGCGGCGAATGGGCGCATTTCGCCACGCATCGAAGGAATGGGTTTTGATTCTATGTATGGACTACCTATGCGCAGCCCGTCGTTTAGGAGTTGCTAGATAGTGACTTTGGTCGGGTCTTGATATAAATTCACAGCCCAACTTGCTTGCGGCGAATGGGCGCATTTCGCCACGCATCGAAGGAATGGGTTTTGATTCTGTAGAGATTTAGGTACGCACGACTCGTTGTTTCAGCGATGTTGCAGGCTGATTTCCCGTCGTTTTCACTAAAAATTCAAATCCCAAATTGCATGCGGCGAATGGGCGCATTTCGCCATGCATCGAGGAATGGGTTTTGATTCTATGTATGGACTACCTATACGCAGCCCGTCGTTTAGAGGCAGCTAGAAAATGACTGGGCGGGTATTGATGAAACTTCACATCCCACCTTGCTTGCGGCAAATTAGAGCAGTTAGCCTGCCAACTGCTGCATGACCGCTAGGCACGTACGACTCGCCGTTTCAGGGTTGTTGTCAAGCGATTTCCAGTGGGTCTCAAGCGCGATGCTTCCACTGTAGCCATCGGCTTTAAGCGTTTGAAACAGCACCGGGTATTCCCCATTGCCAGACCCGATACATGCCCAAACCAAGGTTCCATCGGCGTTTGCTGCGACATCTTTGAGATGAATATGCACTGCAACATCTTTGCAAGCATCATAACCATCCGGAAGAACCCGCTCCCCAAGCATCATCGCATTGCCTGGATCCCAGACCATTTTCAGCCAAGGCGACCCGATAGCACGGACGACATCCGCAGTTTCCACAGCTGTGCCAAGGAGACAGGCATGTTCATTTTCGAGGAGGAGGGTGATCCCGGATGCTCCGGCAATCGCGGCGGCTTTGGCCAAAATTTCGATGATGGCGACGCGGCGATCAGCGGTCAGGTCACCCTTGCGCCAGAACGCAAAAACACGCATGGACGGCGTTTTGAAGCGAATAGCGAGCTCAATACAGCGGTCAAGAAGCGGCCACTGATCGCTAAGCGTTCGCTCCGCGGCATTATGGGTGGCCCCTGCGGCATCCGATGTCCCAACAGCATCCAGATTGCACTTGAACAACGGTGTATCAAGGCAGTCGACCGTCATTTCAGCCGTAGCGAGATCTGTTTCCACACGCGCTAGAAGGGCATCGTCGGCATCCACGATGTAAACGCCGTAGACATTTCGCAGCTCGCAGGATGTCGCTCCGTACTCCTTAAGAACATCAAGTGCGACCCCAAGGTCTTGCGATATCTCATCTGTGATTGCTGTGATGCGCATTGCCAATCCCCTTGCTTCCCGTAAATCCATTGGATTCTACAATGCTGACTCCGCCCATTGAATACACGTACCCTCAGGTTTTTTTCGCTATTTTGAGGCAAATGCACGATTAGGTCTTGCGGAGCGACTTTGACGGCGGTATTCTTCTCCCTGCGTCAAGCATGCGGCAGAGTGCTGAGGGCGAATAGCTCAGCGGTAGAGCGCCTGTCTTACAAACAGGTGGTCGGGGGTTCAAATCCCTCTTCGCCCACTTTGGCGCATTGGTTGTGGAGGAGTAGCTCAGTCGGTTAGAGCGCCGCCCTGTCACGGCGGAGGTCGCGGGTTCGAGCCCCGTCTTCTCCGTTTTCCACGCCACCTTAGCTCAGTTGGTAGAGCAGAGGACTGAAAATCCTCGTGTCACTGGTTCGAGTCCGGTAGGTGGCACCATTCGTGACCCTCGTTTTCAGCGGGGGTTTTGATTGTTTTAGAGCCCATGGATTTTTCCATGGGTTTTTGCCTTTAAGGCGAAACTTGCAGCAAGAGCATCCAGATACATCGATGCAACAAGCGCATGCTCGGTTGCCACGCCCCCTTACTGTGATAGTTTGGTTTCATGGATGTCCGTAATCGCCAACTCCTGATCCGCTTTGCCATCGTGGTCGCTGCCGGGTTGGTTGTACTGAATGTTGGCATCACCTTCATTGAACGGAACAACCCCGCACGCATTCTTGCAGCGCGCCTTCAGAAGGCATCCAACAATGACTATCTCTTTCTTGGCAACTCGCTGATCGCAGCGGGCATCGACACGGATGTCTGCACAAAGCAGCGGCTGAAGTGCATGAATGCTGGCATCGGCTCTACGCAGTCATCGGAGCATGCTGCCATTGCGCAGGAAGCCATCGCATCCGGTGTTCGTGGCAAGCTGATCTACGGATTTATGGACCTGACCCTTTCCGAATCACCTGAGCTGGGCTGGAAGGGTAACCGGGCGATTGCCTTTCAGCTAAAGCATGTCAATATCCCTGAATCCTACGGTCTAAAGGGCCTTTCCAGATACGAGTTCATCCTGCGCCAAAATGTCCCTCTTCTGACCTATCAGGATTCCTTGTGGGCTAAAGTCGAGCGCGTCAGACGAGTCCTGTCTGACAAATCCCTAAAGCGGAAGTCAGTAACGAACACATTTGGCCGGGCCGATGACTTTTCCGCCCTCGAGGATGGCTCAGCTGAGCGGTTTGCTGCACGCGTCCGTAAAGCAATGGCAAAGACATCGTTGCTGTGCCCAGAAGTCAGGCGTTTGCTGAATACTGCAGCCAAAGATGGCCGTGAAGTGGTGTTTGTCGTCATGCCGATGCCAGCCAAGCACAGGAATGCGTACTACAGGACATCGGACTGGCAAGCCTATCTTGACAGGCTGGCGACCGAGCTGGATGCCCTGGGTGCGCGCCTGGTCAACATGGATGAAATGGCGCTGGACAGCGACTTCTCTGATGCCGTCCACCTAAGCCCAAGCGGAGCAACGGCGTTTACAGAGTTTCTGCTTCCTGAGCTGGTGCGCGCCAGAGTCAGACGAACTCATGGCTATCCGATAGACAAAAACCGCAGCAAGAGCTAACGCAGACTGCCTATCGGAAACAAAAACAAGGCGTGTGGTGCTCCGCACCACACGCCCGTCGTCCTTTTTCGAAACGGTCTGAACCTAATCGGCCAACTGCTCCTCCGTCGCATGAATCGCCCAGCTTCCACCTGTAAGGAAGCCGCCATCCACGGCCAGCATCTGCCCCGTCACATAGTCACTCGCATGGCTACAGAGGAAAATCGTCGCGCCTACGAGGTCTGCCGGGAGGCCACGCCGCCCCGCCGGGATACGGTCAAAGATCCACTTTTTGCGCACTGTGTCACCAAACAGCCCAGCGGTGGTAAGAGGTGTGTCAATAAACCCGGGTGCGATGCCATTGACCTGGATGTTGTGCTTTGCGAGCTCAGTCGCCATGCTCTGCGTCAGCTGGCCAACCGCTCCCTTTGTCATCCCGTAAACCGACAGCATCCCGAGACCGCGGAACGTTGTCATGCTGCCGATATGCAGAATCTTCCCACCACCGGCTTCACGCATATAAGGAATAGCCGCCTGGCTAATCCAGTAGAGCGAGTCAAGGTTGACGGACCGGATGAGCTCGTAGTCCTCTTCGGTGACATCTTCAATTTCCTTGCGACGGTTCGTGCCAGCGCAGTTGATGACAATGTCAAGCCCGCCAAGGAGCTCTGCAGCCTGCCGGACGAGGTCCTGCGCATTTGAGCGTGAGCCATCGAGCGCAAGACAAACGCCGTGCGCCTCTCCGCCGGCAGCACCGAGCAGCTGCAATGTCTCATCAATCTTCGCCTGATTCGACCCGTGCACCACCACACGAGCCCCGACACTGATCATGGCGAGCGCCTGAAGCTGACCGATTCCACTGCTGGACCCGGTGATCAGAACACGCTTTTCATCTAGACGGAAAAGGGATGCAATATCCATTATTTCGCGGAATTCCTTTAATGCCCTGGATTCCCCAAGGCGGCACTTTTGAGTATTTTGAGTACCCTCGATTCAATGGTACAACATCGGGGATATGCGTAACTCCGGATTGACCTTACGGCTGCTCGCCGGTTGTATGCCGCTCATAACAACCATCGCTGCACTCGCCGTCGCACCACCCAAGCAAGCGCCACAAAAACCTCGCATCCCCCTCTACAACCGGGATGTCCGCCCCATCCTTTCGGATACCTGCTTCCCATGCCATGGGCCTGACAGCGCCAAGCGAAAATCTGGCCTGCGCCTCGACATCCAGGATGAAGCCATCCGGCAGAAAGCCATCGTCCCCGGCACCCTGAAAGGCTCTGTGTGGAACCGGATTACACAAACATCCCAAGACCTGCTCATGCCGCCACCCGGCGCGCACAAGCCGCTGTCAAAAGCACAAAAGGAAACCATCAAGGCATGGCTCCTCGCTGGCGCGAAGTACGAACCGCACTGGGCCTACACACCGGTCGTAAAGCCCGCGGTACCAAGTTCAACTGCGGGCACAACCCCAATCGATGCCTTTCTCAATCAGCGTCACAAACAGCTCGGCCTACTCCAAGCACCCGAAGCCGACCCGGTCACCTTGATACGCCGCGTCTCGCTTGATCTAACTGGGCTTCCGCCAACAACGGATGACATCAAGGCTTACGCAGCAAACCCAAAAAAGAAGGTCTACGCCTCCTATGTTGACCGCTTGCTGTCATCGGATGCGCATGCTGAGCGGATGTCCGTCTGGTGGCTCGACCAAGTTCGCTACGCGGATACAGTCGGCTTCCACGGCGACCAAAACCATAATGCCTGGCCATACCGCGACTGGGTCATTAATGCCTTCAAAGTCAATATGCCGTACACCACCTTTGTGCGCGACCAGCTGGCGGGGGACTTGATTCCAAATGCATCGGATGCATCCCGGACCGCAACCTGCTTTAACCGCCTCAATATGGTCACGCGTGAGGGTGGCGCACAGCCTGGTGAGTACCTCGCAAAGTACGCCGCGGACCGTGTCCGCACCGTTGGCAGTGCATTTCTTGGATCGACCATCGCCTGTGCAGAGTGCCACGACCACAAGTACGATCCCTTTACGGCAAAGGACTTCTACAGCATCGCAGCCTACTTCGCCGACATGCGCCAGTGGGGCGTCTATGCCGACTACAGCTACACACCGGAACCTGAGCTCCGCGGCATCAACAACGACTCACCCTTCCCGCCGGAGATTGTGGTTAGTAGCAAGGCTCTCGCAAACCGCATCGAAGAGGAAGTCGCGGGCATCAAAGCCCTCACAGCGGACGTCGCGGATTCTGATCCTCGTTATATGGCGTACCTCTCGAAGTACAGCCAATACCGTGACTTAAATGGCGACACTGCCCCGTTGACACTCCAAACGCCCGAAGGCACTGACTGGCATACGCCCGAAAAGGCTGGGTTGGTTATCGATGTTCCACGTTCGGCGGTGATGATCGCAGGGATTGAAGTCACGATTCGGCAGCCACAGGTTCCAGCGACCATCAACCTCACGCTCAAACAGGGAAACATCACGCTTCCGTTCTGGCATGGCATCGGGGAACCCCATACCCCAACAACCCAAAATGGCTTTGAGCGCATCGGGATTCAGTCCGGATGGCGTATCACAAGTAAAGCGCCCCGCGGCGAAGCAAAGGCAATTTACTGGCTTCCTCGCACGGCATTTACGAATGCGGGTCCACTGAAGCTGACGCTTTCGGGGACGACAAGCGATGTTCGCATTCGGGTGCTTCCGGTTCATGCGATTAACCCAGATGTGTTAGAAGCACCGCTTGAGCGCGACCCTAAAGCTGCCTTTTTGCTCTCGGGTGCGGGGCTTGAAAAAGTCTCCGATGACATTTCTACCCGCCAGCGCAGTATTGTGCAGTGCCGTGGTGGCAGGACGCCGGTGATGGTCACAGAAGGCACGACAAAGCCTCGGCAGGCGCGGATTCTTGCGCGTGGGAACTGGATGGACACGAGTGGGGCTCTCGTCGGCCCCGCGACGCCTGCATTCCTGACGTCGGGCGTTTCACCAAGCGCTCAACCCGCATCACGCCTCGAGCTCGCATCCTGGATCACAAGCCGAAACAATCCCCTGACGGCACGCGTCCTGGTGAATCGCTTCTGGCGTCTGTTCTTTGGGACTGGAATCTCAGTATCCGTTGAAGACTTTGGCGCGCAAGGTGAAGCGCCAACAAATCCGGCCCTGCTTGACTGGCTGGCCTCGTCATTGATGGACAATGGCTGGAATATGCGAAGTGTCATGCGGGAGATTGTCCTAAGCGATGCGTACAAACGGTCATCGAAACCTCTGCCGGTCCACCTCGTGAAGGACCCACAAAACCGCTATTTCGCGAGGCAAAGTCCCCGCCGTCTGGATGCCGAATTCATTCGTGATAATGCGCTTGCCATCGCTGGCATCTTGGATAGTCACGTAGGCGGGCCTCCTGTAAAGCCATTTCAACCCATCGGGTACTACGCAAACCTGCAATTTCCAGACCGTGACTACACGGTAAGTACCCGGGGCGACCAGTATCGCCGTGGTCTCTACACGCACTGGCAGCGGACATTTTTGCACCCAGGCCTCGCGGCATTCGATGCCCCAAGCCGCGAAGAAGCCTGCCCTGTCCGGAATGAAGCAAATACCCCGCAGCAGGCGCTAACGCTGCTAAACGACCCGGTCTACGTGGAGGCTGCACGGGGACTAGCAAACCTGATGTACACATCCATAAAGCCGGGCACAGGCTCGGATAATGCCCGTCTCGACTGGTTGATGCAGCGCGTCCGTGGCGCTTCGCCATCCGGCACCGAAAGAAACCAGCTCAAGACGATCCTTGCAGAATCACGAAAGTCCTACACCATCAATCAAATCCCTGGGCGGGACATGCTGCGTACCGGCAGCCTCCCAAGCCGTCTAGATGTTGACCCAATAGAGCTTGCCGCATACACCAATGTCTGCCGCGTCCTCCTGAACCTCCACGAAACGATTACGAGGTATTGATGATGGATATAAACATCCACGCAGCCACCGCACGCCGGGCATTTCTGCAACGCTCCGCATTCAGCATTGGGAGCATCGCCTTCGGTCAGCTCCTCGCCGATGCGGCTCCCCCAGCCCCCATTCGGGCCGGGATGCCTGGTGCGCTGCCAGTGCTGCATAAACCACAGCGCATCAAACGCATCATTCATCTCTGCATGGCGGGCGGCCCAAGTCAGCTCGAGACATTTGACTGGAAGCCAGAGCTAAAAAAGCTCCATGGGCAGCCCTTTCCAAGCTCATTCACAAATGGCCAGCAGCTCGCACAGCTGCAAAACACACCCCTCCTCGCACGCGGGCCATTTACTGAATTCACCCGGCATGGCAAGAGTGGCATCGAAATTTCCAGCCTGCTACCAAACATCGCGCGGCATGCCGACAAGCTCGCTGTCATCCGCTCGATGGTCACGGAGCAGATCAACCACGATCCGGCCCATGCATTCTTTAATTCAGGTTCGATCCTCAAGGGGCGCCCAAGTATGGGATCCTGGCTGCTGTATGGCCTCGGAAGTGAATCGCGAGACCTTCCAGGATTTGTGGTTCTTGCCTCGCAAGGCTCATCGGATGGCGTCCAGCCCGTCTCCGCGCGGCAGTGGTCAGCAGGCTTTCTCCCAACCCGCTACCAAGGCGTACCGTTTCAGGCGAAGGGAGATGCCGTTCACTACGTTGCAAGTCCCGGTGGCAACCCGCGTAACCTAGAGGAAAAGCTGGTGCAGTCCATTAATGCGATTAACCGCGAGCGGGCCGTACAGACGTTGGATCCCGAAGCCGCGACACGCATCGCGCAGTACGAAATGGCCTTTCGGATGCAGCTCTCTGTCCCGGAGCTGACCGACATGAAGGATGAAACCCCTGAAACCCTGCAGCGCTACGGTGTCAAGCGTGCCGGCGATGGCACATTCGCCAGCAACTGCCTCCTCGCGCGGCGTCTGCTTGAGCGCGGTGTCCGCTGTGTCCAGGTCTATCACCGGGCATGGGACCATCACCGGAACATGGAAGTCGCGATGCCGATTGCTGCCCGCGAGACGGATGCGGCGTGCGCGGCACTCCTTGATGACCTTGAACAGCGCGGGATGTTGGACTCGACGCTAGTCGTCTGGGGCGGCGAGTTTGGCCGAACGCCGATGGGTCAGGGCACGGGCCGCGACCACCACATCAATGCCTTTAGTATTTGGATGGCAGGTGGCGGCATCAAAGGTGGAACCGTCTACGGTGCAACGGATGAGCTCGGATACCGCTCGGTCCAGGATGTCGTTACGGTCCACGACTTACACGCCACAGTGTTGCACTTGTTTGGTATTGACCATGAGCGCTTCAGTGTCAAGTTCCAAGGCTTGGATGCACGTTTGACGGGAGTTGAGCCGGCTAAGGTTGTGCGCGGGGTTCTCGCATAACTCCAATCACTAGCGGAAAGTTAGCGTAAACGAATCCAGCGGCGGGCTTTCATCTCGAAGCGGGGAAGGCTGCCAGCAGCCAACACTTGCACAGGAACCCGAAGGGCTAGCGTCGCACGCAGTGCATCCTCGATAATCCGACGCTCGGATTCTGTGTCGGTAACGGCTGTGTCGAACTCTACATCGATGAAGATGTCCGCCATGGCTTTTGTCGCATCCACGGTGGTCCGGAACTCAACGACATTTGGAAAACGCCGGATGACGGCTTCAATACTCGATGGCCATATATTGATGCCACGGATCACAACCATGTCATCCGTACGCCCGATGATGCCGCCAACGAGTGCAAGCTCATCCGTTCCGCAAGTGCACATTGTCTGAGGTCCTGCACACACGAGGTCGCCCGTTCTGTACCGCAGAAGTGGTGACCCGTGCCGGCCAAGATTCGTCAGGACCAGCTCTCCCTGCACTCCCGGCAATACTGGCTGGAGCGTGTCTGGATCGATAATTTCAGCGATGTAGTGTTCCTCGATGACGTGGAGAATTGCATCGTTTTCGGGGCACTGATACGTAACGGGACCGATTTCAGTCATCCCATGGTGATCCCAAACCTTTGCGCCTGCCCAGTAGCCTTCGATCGTAGCCCGGGTTGCGGGAACGGCGGCTCCGGGTTCACCGGCAACGATTATTGCCCTGACACTGGACTTTGCAAGATCGATGTTGTTTTCCGCAGCAACCTGTCCCATGTGGATTGCATAGGTGGGCGTGCAACATACAACGGTCACGGCATTCCCAATAATCGCTTCAATCCGGGCGAGGGTGCTCATCCCACCACCTGGCATACAGAGTGCGCCGACGCGCTCGCCTGCATTGAAACCCGTCCAGAATCCGAGGAAGGGGCCGAACGAGAATGCAAAGAAGATTCGATCCTCGGCAGTTACACCACTACGCTCAAAGACGGTTGCCCAGCATTCAACCATCCAGTTCCACGATGCCGGAGTGTCCAGCCAGCGGATAGCTTGCCCACTCGTTCCACTCGTCTGGGAGACGCGTGTGTACGCAGACATCGGGTAGGTTAGGTTTGTCCCAAAAGGTGGATGTGCTGCCTGATCATCAACGATTTCCTGTTTAGTGGTCATCGGGAAGTGGCTGCAGAACTGCTCTGTTGTGATCGCATCAATATTGGACAACGACGCGGCGATGCGCGGTGCATAAAACCCATTGCTCCCGGCAAGGATGGCAAGTAAATCCCTTAGGGAATCGCCTTGGTGCCGTTTGATCGACGCCCTTTCATGAAGCATCCGGGTTTGTCATTCCTTGTCGTAATCAGGACCGAGGAGCTGCTCCAAAAAGTCGCGCGGGATGGTCGTGCCCTTCATTTGGCCAGTCTCAGGGTCCATCGCCACACAAACCGTTACAGTATGGCCGGTCGCGACAATCGCATCGGAATCCTGTCCGACTTTGCGGCACACAAACGCGTACCGTATGGACTTGTCTTTCAGTTCTTCGATGGAGAGATGTACATCGACTTCATCTTCAAAGCGCAGCGGCGCCCTGAACTGGCAGCCAACATCCACGCGCGGCCAGCCGATTCCATTCTTACCAGCAACGGTCAGCCCCTGACTGCGAAGGAATGCATGCTCAGTCACTTCCATATACCGGAAGTAGCTGGAATAGTGAATGATTCCAGCCATATCGGTCTCTGAAAATGCAACCTGATGGCG
>CAIYBQ010000086.1 GCA_903924445.1 uncultured Armatimonadota bacterium
AGAGCTTTGGCGTACGGTGCCCCACATTGAAATGTCGCATCTGTGTCCACTTGTGATCGACCGTGCCGTCGCAGCCCTCGAAGCACACACCGGCTCACTTTTTCTTCGGGACCGCGGTACGGACCGAATGCGCCTCACGGCAAGTGTTGGACTTCCCAGCGAAGTCAATCAATCCATGACCATCATCATTGGTGAGGGGATTGCCGGGCGGGTAGCTGAGTCGCGACAACCCGTACTCATGCACAAGGATCCGGATGCCCACCCGTTAATGCAAGGACGCAAGAGTCGGATAAAGCGGCGCACGGAGATTGAAAGTGCGATCTGTGTCCCATTACTCGCCGTCAACGATGGAACAGTCCTCGGAGTTCTTAGCGTCTCACGAAGAGTGCCAAGCCAACCGTTCATCGATGACGATATGCGCGTGCTGTCGTTATTTGCATCAATCGTAGGGGCTACGTTTGGGCAGACAATGGTCCTCGATGATGTCCGTAGGATGGCGTCGGAACAGGTGGAAATGCAACGTAAGGTTGCACGGTCCGAGCATCTTGCTGGCATTGGACGTCTGGCGGCGACGGTTGCCCATGAAGTACGAAATCCTCTTGGAGCAATAAAAGGGTCTGCTCAGCACCTAATGTCAGTCACACGCGACCGGAGTGACTGTCAGGAATTTCTTGGAATTGTCATTGAAGAAGCGGATGGTCTTGCACAAATGACAACTGACCTTCTTGACTTCTCCAAGTCAGAACCATTGCAACAGGATGTGTTTGACCTTGTCACCATTCTCAGCGACGAAGTAAAGCTGCTTACACAAGATCCAGCCTTCAAAAACAAAGTCAACACAGAGTGCACTGGACTTGTATCGCAGCTGATCACATCTGATAAAGCACGTGTTGGCCGAGCTGTACGGAACATCCTAAGGAACGCAGCGCAGGCTGCCTGTCTTGCCTGTGTTCACCACGGTGAGCCGCAGGTGAATGTCGTGGTTGAGATGACACCAAATGGCATCACTGTTCACATTGGTGACAATGGGCCCGGCATACCTGTTGAGCTGCGTGAACGGATTTTCGAACCTTTCTATACGACCAAGTCGCGTGGAACTGGTCTTGGACTCGCACAGGTTCGACAAGACCTAGACATCCTTGGCATACGCATGGAAGTTGGAATTTCCCAGTATTCCGGAGCCGAGATTACCCTTAGATTCCCGGACCCTGATACCGAAACTAAGTACGGAAACGATTTATGAACGATGTAACGGTATTGCTGGTTGATGATGAACCTAACTTGCGGCGTGTACTGGGCGCAGTCCTAGAAGCCGATGGTTATCGCATCATTTCTGCCGATTGTGGCCGGGATGCTCTCAAGAAAGCCAAGGCTGAACAACATTTGGACTTGGTGATTACCGATTACCTGATGCCAGATTTGAACGGGTTACAGGTCCTTGATGGTATTCGTAAGCTCCATCCGACCGTAAAGTCACTCGTGGTGTCCGGGCATGGAACGGTGCGAAGTGCGGTTGAAGCGATGCGCCTCGGGGCATTTGATTACATCACAAAGCCATTTGATGTTGACCAAGTGAAGGCAACGGTAAAGCGTGTCCTGAAATCTGAGACACCATCCCCGGCGGTCTCGACCCCAGCCTTCGCCGTTAGCAGAGGGAGCAAGTCTGCTTCCATCGCGCCATCCGATGCCATGCTGCTTGCTGGAAAGTCCGGTCTATTGGGCGATTCACCTGTAACCAGGCATCTGGCTGAAAATCTGGTTCGTGCAGCAAAGTCAAACAGGGCGACCGTTTTGTTACTTGGAGAATCTGGCACGGGTAAAGAAGTCGCGGCTAAGCTGGTTCATGAAGCTAGCCCACGGTCCGCGGGGCCGTTTGTGGCTGTAAGCTGTGCTGCGCTACCGGATTCATTGCTGGAATCCGAGCTCTTTGGACATGAGAAGTCAGCTTTTACGGGTGCCCAGACAGCAAAGCCTGGTCGATTTGAGCTAGCGCATGGTGGAACGTTGTTCCTCGATGAAATTGGAGATATTCCACCTCTTACCCAGGTCAAGCTTCTGAGGGCACTTCAGGAGCGTGAGATCTGTCGTATTGGTGGGACGAAGACTGTCAAAGTGGATGTCCGCCTGGTGGCCGCTACGAATCGTGATCTCTGGCAGGCTGTTCAAGATGGTACATTCCGTTTGGATCTCTACTATCGCCTCCACGTCGTGCCCGTTCATCTACCAGCGCTGCGTGAGCGTGGTGCAGATGTGATGTTATTGGCGAATGCATTTTTGGAGCGAATCGCTGCCGAGAATGGTCGTTCGTTTGCAGATGGGTTTACTAAGGATGCTGAGGATGCGCTGAATAAGCACTCGTTCCCAGGAAACATTCGTGAGCTGCAGAACTTCATTGAGTATGCTGTGGTTATGGCTCATCCGGATGCAGCTGCAATCTCTGCAGATTTCTTTCCTCCGTATATGTCGACATCACGTGGGCAGGGTGTAATGGCAAAATCGGAAATGGCAGCTTAAGTTGACGCAGAACACGACATTTTGGTCGACATTTAGAATTCTCCGCGCACGGCGTTGGTGGGTTTTGCTGTTGACGCTTGTCTGTGCCGCTGCCATCTTTGTTGGAACTGAATTTCAACGTATCAACGCGATTGTTCCTGTCGAATCAACCCTTTCAATAACATCCGCAACCACACCCGGTTCGTCGTTACCTGCAAGTGCTAACCCGCTCGAGGATCAGGTCTCTGCGGCCTATCAATCTATCCGGTCAAGCGATTCTGTATTTGTCACGGCAGCAACGTTAATGACACTGCCGAGGTCGCAACGAACACAACGCGTCCTAGACATCCTCGAACGGACGCAATACTTTGCTGCTTTAGACCTCGAGTTGAAGGAAACAAACAGCGAAAACTCTCTCCGGGATGAGCATCAACGTATTGCTGACATCATTAGCAGCCCACGGGATGCGCAGGGAACCTTTGCTGATTCTGGCATCACTGGAGATGTTTCTGCCATTGTCAGCGAGCTGCGTCGGCGAATCGCGGTCACTGTGAGTGAAGCGATTCACTCAGCGGATGCGAATCGTAAATTTGATCCTGTCATTCGTTTGACAGGTTCTTTTTCACGGCCGGCTGAGGGAATGCTGGCTGTTAACATGTTGTCTGTTGCGGCATTGTCCGATGCAGATCGTGCATCCCGACAATCGAACGCTGCGAGACTCGCAAGACTTGGTAAGCAACGAAAGCTGTTGCAAAGCCAGCTGGATGTTGCTAACAACACGCTGATTGTCTTTCGATCTGCCGGTGCATTAAATAGTCGCATTGGCATGGTGGCTGACCAAACCTTTGTGCGCTACCAAGCTTTGGAACAGGAAGAGCAGCGTCTCAGGATGCGCCTCGCTGGTATGAACGAGAGAGTCGACTCGTTCCGGAATGCGATCAGTGGCGTAAAGCAAGTTGAAAAAGTAACGGTATCGTCATCGGAAAACCCGGTTTTGATCGCAGCTGAGCAACGCTTACAGCTTGCAAAGAGCGCAATGCTAGTCGTGGAGCGGAGTAATCTAGGTGTCCGCAGCGATGAATACATCAAGGCTGAAAGCGATCTGTTGTCAGCGCAGCGTGATCTGGATGCTGCACAACGTCGGACGCAGACGATGTCGCGATGGAGTGATCGCTTTGATGCATTGGCAATCAAGCTGGCGGATGCAGACGCAGAGCGTGGCGACCTCAAGCGAAGTTTGGATCAGGTCATAGCGGATCGGTCCAAGATGGAGCGGCAGTGGGGGCTTGCACCGCAGCTGCAAAGCAAGTTTGACAACATCAATCGGCAAATAAAGGTCATTGATGAGCGACTCGGAAAAATCGACCAAGAGCTGACGGCTGCAGCGACCGAATCGGCAACAATCGTTCCGGTGATGTCTCTGCAATCGCACGCACACTTGCTCCCGGTTGATCCGGTGAATCGCTGGAAGGTCCTCGTCTACGGCCTGGCGCTTTCGAGTGTCGTGTCAGCGCTCCTTGCAATAGGGATGTCAAGACTGGACAACACCATTCGGACCGGCGGAGATCTGGAGCGGGAAATGGGAGTGAATGTCTTGGCATCCATTCCAGCCCACCATGGCGATCCCATCGAGGGTGCCAAAGTCGTGCTCAACGATCCGCTCTCCGGAGTTGCTGAAGCGTTTAGGCTACTTCGAACCGATATTCAGCTTTCACTCGCAACGCATCATTTCAAGACACTCCTCGTTGTTGGTGCGCGTCCGGGGGATGGTGCAAGCACGGTTGCTTCGAATCTAGCTATTGCACTCGCGCAGACAGGTCGTAAGGTTGTGTTGGTGGATGCCGACTTGCGGCGTCCGATGTTACATATGCTGTTTAGTGCGAATCCGGCGGCAGGTGTTTCCTCTGTTCTCAATGGGAACTTTAGTCTGGATGCAGCTGTGCAGCCAACAGAGCAGGATGGCTTGTTTGTCCTGCCTGCGGGTCCTGCGGTCAAGTTGGCGAGCGAACTGTTGTCCGGTGCCGCAATGGGACGACTCTTGGTTGAGTTGAAATCTAGATTTGACATGGTCATCGTGGATGCACCATCGCCAATCATATTCGCAGATGCACTTGTCCTTGGTTCACAGCTGGATGTTGCATTGATTGTGGCAAAAGCGGGTCACACGCCTCGCGGTGTTGAGCAGCAGGCCCGCCGTCAGCTGGAGCGCACAAAGATTGACTTGTTAGGTGTTGTGATTAATCAGGTGGAGCCGGCGCGCGTAGACTCGCTGTACTTCCAGGACCGGTACTATTCGGCAGATGCTGGTCACGGCACGGTCAAAACCGCGTCAGAACTGTAACTTCCACTGCTCTCGATCAGCAATAGGCGTACGTTCATATAAGTATGAATCTTATCTACGTCTCGAAATGTGATCTTCTAATACCAATGCATTTAGTTGTGAAGTGTTTTACCGCGGACCATTCTCAAGGAATGCCATCCAGTTTGGAGCGGCTTTCGCGAGTGCGAGCTCTTTGTAACGTTGACCAAAGCCATTTGCCTGCTCAATATCGATCGTCCTGAACCGTATTGGAGTCGGGAGGTAGATCGCGAGGCCCTGTGAGCGCGGGTGTTGCGCACCATTGACATTTTTCACGATAACGGCCTTCACCGCAGTGCGGAGAGCCACTGCTGCGGCTTGCACATCTGGGTCAGGGATATAAAAGTTACCTTGCGCATCTCTATCGGTAAGCAGGTCGATAAAGTCTAGAAGATCCTTGTTTTCCGCATAAGCATAGCTCTCTGCGAGAGCCCGTGAGTCTGAAATGGCTGTGCCGTACGAATCGGATGCCGATAGCAGAGCTACGCCAAGGTTATCCAAGTACTGGGACAACAGTGCTACCTGACTGGTATCAATCACGGATTGCGTTGTATTGCTAAGTGTTCCATAGCGATTGATTGTCTGGGTGACTAGGTCAACCGCAAGGTCTTTAGTCTGAATACTTGGCGTACGCACGAGTGTCCGGGCAAACGCGTCGTACGGAAGCCCTTCGCCTGGCGGGCTCTCTTGTGATCCGACAATGTACTCGGCCTTGTTTCGTAGCTCATAGATGACTTCTGTCATCTGCATGAGAGAGCAGTCCATTACAAGTAAGTCCCACATCCGGCCACTTGGATGCGACATTGCTCCGGGGAGGTCGATCGTATCGATGTGGTTCCCTGTGACATCATCGTAGGATAGGCCACGGGTTACCTTTTTGACGGACTTTACAGAGCGCCATCCGGCGCCGTGATTCCATAGAACCAGACAGTAGCGACGCGCAGGGAAGGTCGTGACGCCCCATTGAATAAACTCACTCAGACGGGATTTGTCGCCCATGTCCACCCCGTTGTGTTGGCTGATCAGGGTGCTTTCTATCTGTGTCGGGTCGTTAGCACGGTCAACATAAAATCGGCGCGTATCTCCCCAGTCACCATCTGAGTTGTCGTACCGTCCCGCAAAGCGCTTGTATTGAACGACAAAATTGATATCTTCTGTAGAGCCGGATTGCTCAAGCTGATTCGTGTTTAGAAGGCCGTAGGTCTCAAGGTCATTGGCACCGTTCATGTAAATGAGAACAGTCCATTCCTTCGCAGGTTGTATATCTGGATCGACCCGAACCGTCCAACCTGGCTGGGCAACCTTCTGACCACCCGCAGTGCTGAGAAGGCGAGCTGATGCCGGTAGCTTATAGGTTGTCCCGCCTCCGCATCCGGCAACGATGGCCTCGATGGAAAAGCCAAGCGATGTAAATCCTGCTAGCTTGAGTGCATCACGTCGGTTGAGCTGCTTCATATTGTCTCTATGATACGCAACGGACTTTGTACCTTCACGCATCATCCAAGAAATCATGTAAATTCAATCTTTCCGGATTGCGACTGTAAAGTAGAGTATTGCCAATGAATGATGAATTTGCGCAGCACCCAAACGATGGCAAGCGAACCTACACCAGACGTCCGGATGTCGAGTACAGAGTCAGGCACCTGTCTGCGTTACGCCCTGCGGAGAGGGAAAGGGAGATCCTGATGCTATGTCAATCCATCTCACCCGGACAACACTATCCTGCGGGCGTTCTTGAAGTGCTGGTCTGGGCAGTCCGCCATGGCTGCCGGCGAATCTCAAAGGCGCATGATGAAGCTGCGGCGCGCTTGTACGCAGTCTCCAATCTCGTCTTGCGGGCAAAGGTTCGGAGATTTGGCTATTCAAATGTTGAATCTGAGAGAATCGTCGAAGAGACGCTTACCGCTCTCATGGAACACCTGCTTGTTGAGGATTCCAATATCTCGTTTTGGGAATGTCAGTTCCTCCGATGTCTGATCTACAGATTCGAGACCATTAGCACGAAGTCCAAGGTGCGGCGAAGCTTATCGGATGCGGCATCTCTCGATGCCGATAGCCTTCCTGAAGTATCCGATGAGGCGATGTCGGTCGAAGACACTGCGATGCTGCGGACGATAATGGCGGGTTTGTCAGAAGAAGAGCGCTTGGTGCTATACCTGAAATGTGTAGAGCAGCTGCCTGAGGAAAGCTCGGATGCATCGGTGGACACGATTGCCCGCAGGCTTGGGCGCACCGGACGTACAGTTCGAAATATATTGACACGGATTCGTGAGCGACATATTGAAAGTGAGACTAATCAGTGAACCCAAAAAGTGAAGTTGATGCTGAGAACGTGATCGGGATGTACCTGATGGCCGATGTCCACGATGGCGAGGTCAACCGGCTTCTTGGCAGGACATCATCCGCAGAATTCGATGCCTTGTTAGGTCAGGGGCGTGAAACTGTAAAGTCAATGAAACCTACGTCTTGGTCGATCCGGGAATCGGCAGAAGCACTCGGAATGGACCTGTCGGAACTCGGCCGGCAACTTCGGCTTCCACAAGATGTCCTTCATAAACTGGACTTACGACTGCTGCACGTTGCAACCCTGCCAGAACGCCTCTTTGACACATTATCGGATGTCCTTCTCGTACCGATTGAACATCTCCGGACCTACGTTGCCTTGCCTCCAGCGATTCCCGCGGGGATTCGCTTCCATGCCGAGAACGGAGAGCCGATGGTCGTGTTGGAGACATTTCAAGATGCGTTGTTGGATGATGAAGACATGACTGATGATGACCGTAGACATTGGTTGGAGCATAAATGTTAGATGCGGTGAGCGCACACGCATCGCATGCGCTACAGCTGTGGGAATCGCTGGGGGACACGCATCGGGATAACCGGATTGAAACACTGCTGCAGTGTTACGGTCTCAATGTAAAAAGTGTTGGAGCATCTAGTGCGTTGTTGTTCGGCGCAGATGCGTGCATCGATCCAACAACACAAACCATCCGGGTGCGTCGCGATTTACATCCTCTCCATCGGCGGGAAGTCCTGGCGCATGAGCTCGCACATGCGATTCTTGGACATCACAAACATGGCTCGGCGATCCAGCACCGGGCCTACGTTTCCGCCTATGGCAAGAACGAACGGATTGAGCGTATGGCTGACAACCTGGCTGCACTCCTCCTTGTCAGCGACTCTGAACTCGAAGTCGCAATACAGACCTCTGATTCTTTCACCGCTGCAGCCGAAGGCCTGGATGTTTCCATCGACATACTCATCCGACGTCTGACCCAACACCGGTCTCCAGTAACACTGCGTCTCGCTGGCAGAAGTGAACTTCTTCCGGATCAGGTAAGCGCGATCCAAATGCCAGGCAACATATGCCTTGATGGCGGTGTCGGTACTGGAAAGACGGAGGTGCTGTTTGAGCGCCTGCTACGTCTCGCGGAAGATACAGCTGTCGGAAATGCACGCATCCTGTTTGTGACCTACTTACGTCGCCATATGGTTTATCTCTTTGAACGGATGGCCCTGCGGTCGCCGCTTCTGGCAGAACGCGTTAACTTCACTACATTTCATGACTATGCGGCAGACATCGTGCTGCGTAATGCGGCGC
>CAIYBQ010000087.1 GCA_903924445.1 uncultured Armatimonadota bacterium
AGAAGAAGCAATTCGAAAAGTGTCGTGATGGCCATATCCAACAATCCGAAACGACAAGCGTTTCGCTGTCCCGCCACTGCGCCTTAGAAAAGAAGAAGCAATTCGAAAAGTGTCGTGATGGCCATATCCAACAATCCGAAACGACAAGCGTCTTGCTGTCGCGTCACTGCGCTTAAAAGAAGAAAAATTAATGCAAAAAGTGTAGTAATGGCCACAATTTTTACGATTGGTGATGTGGAGGAACTCAAATGTCATCAACGCATCACCCCGCAGCGGTCAAATCACTTGGCTGCGTGCTCAAAGTCATCGTCTGTTTGCTTCTGATGGCTGCCCCGTGCCACGCACAGCAGTTTCAAATTCGTTATTCATTCACCGGGCTCCCCGGAAATCAGAGCTCAACCCTGCCTCTCGCCGATAGCGTCCCGAATCTCCTGACTGTCTCAGGAATCACCCGCGGCAGCGGTATCACCACCGTCGCAGGTAGCGGTGGGATGGCCGCCGGTGGCTGGACAACCACATCATTTGATCCAAATGACTACTTCACTCTTAATCTGTCATCCGCATTTGGATACCGCGTCCGCGTTGACTCCATCAGCTTCGCGGAACGCAGAAGCCTCACCGGTCCGGGGGGACTCGAGCTGCGCACCAGCGTAGACACGTTTGGCCAGGGAATATACAGCGCAACGCTTCCGGATGATGCCAAGGTTCGGCGGCACGATGTACAAACCGGCGGAATCTGGGCGGATGAGACCGTACCCCTCGAGGTCCGCTTCTATGGGTATCAGGCTGAAGCTTCCGGCGGTACATGGAGACTTGGTGGTAGCACGACCGCAGCAGATAACCCAACTGGCCTTAGCACCGACCTTCTCATCAGTGGCTGGATGGAACCCAGTGCGACGGTCGCCCCCGAGCCGGCAAGCATCGGGTTAATCCTTGGAGTTCTGCCAGCGATAGGATGCGCATGCCTCTGGAGAAATAAAATGAGACATGTGTGAGACGTGCAACGGTTATTGAATCTCGCGAATCATCATCGAGAGGAGTCTTTGAAGCATGGATGCGTCCTCTAGTGTGTGATTAATCGCGCATTGATTGATTTTAGTTGCAATCTATGGCAGAGGACATCGAACCAGGGCCGCGGTAATATGAACACATCGATGGTTGAAAAACCCGATGATTACTGCGGCCGCTGAACAGCGGGCGCTTTTTGTTTTTATGGACTCCACGCTTCCAGACATTCCGCGTTACCGGCCATTTCACAAAGGCATCTACACAACCACGCCAAGTCTAATCCCTCTTGGAACCGATTTTGGGAACGGAGTCCTTGATGCCATCCCGTTGCAGCTTGACAAGGGCACGGCGGCGCTCATCGCAAACAAGCACCAGATACAGACCTACCGGCAGCTGATGCTGATGTCCAATATAAGCGAATCCGTTGCAGCCTCCGCAATCCAACTGCTCTCCGATGAACGTGACATCGCACAGACCGCGGTTGGCGATGTTTATCCTGGCATGCCGCAGCTCCACGACGATTGGCGTGAAACGACTAGCTCACTCGAAAGTCGATTTAGTGCTCTCTCACTAGCGATTGGCGAAGACATCGCGATTGTCGAAATTGATTCCGATGGTAATGATCGTAACGCCCTGATGTCGATTGCTGCGCCAAGCCGCTGGGCGCCGGAAGAAAAAATCGGCCGCTCGTTTGTCGCGACACATACCCCCGTCCCAAATATGGAAAAAACATTGGCTGTGGCCGCAAAGCTGCAGCAAATGCTCCTCGAGCGCGGACCGTTTGTCCGTTTCACCTGGGGCATTTCCACCACGCCTGCGCTAGATACACATCCCAGTGTCATGGAGCCGCCCTACGCCGGCGGGGATGCTTGGCTGCGCACGGAGCGCCAGGTCATTCGGCGTATCCCCGAACATCAAGCATTTCTGTTTACGATTCGTGTGATGGTCGAACCGCTATCCGATATACGAAAATCAATCACCGATGCCAGTGCTCTCGCAGCTGCGCTGCGCAGCATGGATGACAAGAGTCGGATTTACAAATCTGTGGATGGCCATGTAGATGCGCTGTGCGCGTATCTCTTAGAATCCGCTTAGGCTGTCGGTCGCTCGATAGAGAAGCGCTGAAAATCACTCGCAAGCCGGGTGTTTGGAAACACTGACTGCGCATCCTGCAAGAGCATCTCAATCCCTACATCCGCTGGCTCCGGGTCGTACCTACTTGAGAAATGCGTGATGATCAGCTCTTTGACGCCAGCGCTCAACGCGACTTCCGCCGCCTCACGACTTGTAGAGTGCGCCGACTTCTCAGCCTGTACCTGTTCGCTTGCATGAAACGTTGCTTCGTGAATCAGCAAATCCGCACCAGTGGCAAGTGCAATAACGGCATCCGATGGACGTGTGTCACCCGAATAAACCGTCATCCGTCCGCGCTTGGTTTCGCCCACATAATCAGCGCCATTCACAACACGGCCATCTGGGAGCGTGACAATTTCTCCAGCCTTCAATTGTCCAAACAACCGTCCTGGAGGCAAGCCATCCGCTTTTGCCTTCTGAATATCAAAGGCTCCCGGGTTGTCCGCCTCGCGTATGCGATACGCATAACTTTCCGTGCGATGGTCGGTCTGACATACATCCACCGTAAATCCAAGCTCTGTGAGTGACCAACCAGGTGCAACCACATCGTTCACAATCGGATACGCCGGACGGTTACCAGTCAATCGCAGTGTGCTGTTCAGCCATCGACCAAGGCCATCCGGGCCGTGAATCGTAACCTCGGATGCTCCCCCAAGCGCGAGTCCACGGCTGGCGAGGAGCCCTGGCAGGCCATAGAAGTGATCGCCATGAAGATGCGTTACGAAAATCCGTGTGAGCTGACTGAGGCGTAAATGCGGCATCCGCAAGAGCTGATGCTGGGTGCCCTCGCCACAGTCAAACAACCACCACTCACTGCGTTGCGGCAGACGAAGCGCCAAGGATGACACATTTCGGGTACGGCTGGGAGTCCCCGCGCCTGTGCCTAGAAATGTCCACTCCAGCACTTAATGCACTCCCGCCTCAGCAAGGACATCCAAAACCTGGCGTAGAGCTTCATCGCCAGTCGCTGCCGGAACGGTGCATCCACTCGCAAGCCGATGACCACCTCCGCCAAACTTAGCCGCTACTTTGGAGACATCAATGCCTTCAGAGCACCGCAGACTTGTGCGGAAACCACCGCTCGCCTGCTCGCGCATCAGAATCGCCACTTTCGCCCCGCGGACGCTGCGTAGCGCATGCGAAACGCCATCGGTTTCGGAATCCAAAGCGCCCGTTGCCGCGAAATCACTAAGCGTAATCACACTCCACACGATGGCACCGCCATCACTGCGGCCCATCTGGACCAACGCACGCCCGAGGAGCCGCTGCGCAGTCTCCGTGCGGTTTTCAAACACATTTGCGACGATGGCATCCGCGTTTGCACCCGCAGCCCGAAGCGCCGCGCCGATCTGGAATGTCCCTGCTGTCGTCGCCGGATACCGAAAGCCTCCGGTGTCGGTGTAAATGCCACACATCAGACACTGGGCGATTTCTGGATTCAGCGGAATGCCAAGCACGACCAACAAATCGTAGACGAGCTCGCAGGTGGATGCCCGGTGGCCATCCACAATGCGGATGTTTCCAAAGACACCACTCGTGACATGGTGGTCAATGTCAATCACGATGGGGCAGCCGAGAATGGTGTCCGTATTTGGACCCATCCGCTTCGCATCACCAGCATCCATCCCGATTCCAAGGTCGTACGTTGCAATCGGGCTAGTCCGCAACACGGATGCGGACCCAGGGAGGAACTTCATCGTCTCAGGAACGCCATCCGCGCTCAGGATATCGACATGCTTACCGATGCTCCGAAGGGCTATCGCAAGGCCGAGCATCGACCCAAGCGCATCACCATCCGGGTTTACATGACACGCCAGCGCAATCCGCTCAGCACCTTGGATGGCCGTGGCGGCGGCTTTGAAATCGGCCAGATGGTCATCACTGGGAGTCGGAGTTGTCATACCCCAGTCTACCGGACACACCGCTCTGCTTGACCGCGCTGGCGGATGCTGCCCGATTGGCGCAGCCCCACACCTGGTCGACCTAGGTAGAAAGTCCCAATCTTTAGCAACTATCACCTGCTTTATCCCTGCCCGGTATCTGGTTAGTCGTGTGTGCGATACCATTGCCCAATGGGCGTTTGGCGAAGAATTCTGGGACCGTTGGTCGAGGTGGTGATCACCCCGATGGCGATTGGAGCGGCTGTCTCTGCTGGCGCTGTTGTGTTTTTCCTAAACCTCGCGGATGACATCCGGGAGCAGGATGGCGTCTGGAAGTTCGACCACGATGGCTTGAACCTTGGAAATGCCCTCCGGACGCCTGAGCGGACAGCGATTGCGCGGACCGTTTCGGACCTCGCGCGCCCCGATGTGATGTCGGCTGTTGCCCTGGTCAGCGTTGTTATTGCATGGCGAAGTGTTCGGTTTCGCCGTGAAGCAATTTTAATGGCAATCACCCTCGGTGGGGGCGGCTTGATCATCGGAACAACAAAGTATCGCTACGGTCGCCAGCGTCCAAGTCTGGTCGAAGCCCTCGCGGTTGAAGAAACATTCAGCTTCCCAAGCGGTCACTCCTTTGTCAGCATTTGCTTCTACGGGACCCTTGCATATTGGTGGATGAAAAACCGTCACTGGCTGGCAAAATTCGGCATCGGGTCGATCACGACGCTGTTCATCGCAATTGTCGGAGCAAGCCGGGTTTATTTGGGTGTGCATTATCCATCCGATGTGCTTGCGGGGTACGCCGCCGCCCTCCCGTGGCTGGTGGCTTGCCTGTCTGCGTATGAGCGCTCTGAGCGCGAAATTGGTGTTGATGACCTGTTGCTGCTGACGGATTAGAGGCATCATGGGATGTCAGGGCACGACAAATGCCCATTAGGAGAAAATCGCATGCTACGTGGTGAGCTGTTACATCCAGAGATTTTGTTTGCGCTTGGCGGTGCCGGACACGGCTCCCAGATTTTGATCACCGATGGCAATTATCCGCACGTGACGAAGACCAACCCGGATGCCGAGCGGGTTTATCTGAACTTGGCGCCTGGCGTCTTGAACGCCGTGCAAGTGCTCAAGGTTCTTGCGGATGCGGTGCCGATTGAGCAGGTGCATGTGATGGCGACTGCCGATGGCAAAGAGCCTCCGATTTGGGGCGAGTTTGCAGAGATTCTTGGACCCGAGCTGCCATTGATTCCAATCAAGCGGTTCAACTTCTATGATGCTGCCTGCGGCTCGGATGTTGCCCTTGTTGTCGCGACAGGCGAACAGCGGGTTTATGCCAACATTTTGCTGACGATTGGCGTTGTCCCACCGCCGAAGTAGTTTTGTTTTTGGTTGTTGTAAAGAAACACCCCTGGAGAACAGCTCGTTTGTTCTGGTGTGGGTGTTTTTTTGTAGATGCCTGAGCTGCCTGCGGCTCGGATGTTGCCCTTGTTGTCGCGACAGGCGAACAGCGGGTTTATGCCAACATTTTGCTGACGATTGGCGTCGTCCAACCGCCGAAGTAAGCGCCCCTAGCGAAAGTATGTTGCGCTGCACGGCTCTAATCTTCGCAAATAACCAAAACAAAAAAACACCCCTATGGAAGCTCCACAGGGGTGTTACCTTTTCCAAAAGCGAACTACTTTGGTGCGCTGACCGGCTTTCCAAGCAGCTGCATCTGTGTCGTGAGCGTGAACTTCTCCGCACCCGCGCCATACGTCACTTCGACATACGATGCCGCACAGCCGGTTGCCGGCTTTGGCGCATTGGCCTTGACCGATTTACCACCGGCAGGGACCGTCAGCTCGATGCTGCTCCACTTGCTGTCACGGTAATCACGGGTTGGCGCTTCGCAGCGAAAGATCCGTGCACTCACAATCGGTGTGTTGCTCGTGACCGCAAAATCACAGCTGCCATTTGCCAGCTCCTTACGGGTCCAGCGCAGCGCCGGCATCGGCTTTTTCTCTGCAACCGAACGCGCAAATGCACTCAGTGTTGCAAGCACACGCCCACGGTCTTCAAGACCATGACCACTGTTTGGCGCGTACAACACACTCTTCTCGCCCACAAGGCCATCCCAGTAAAGGTTGAGCGAATCCTGTGACCAGTAGCGGTCATTCGTGCCAAGAAGAATCATTTTCGGCATCGTAAGCTTTGCGCGGTACGAATACGGATCCTCAAGCTGCATCAGGCGCTCGCCCTTAGGACCGGACAGAATCTTGTCAAATCCAACAGCCGAGTAATCCTCAACCTGCTCACTTGGCTTGCCATAGTGCTCAAGCTGATGCGCGAGCTGGGCTTTGACATTCAAAATGTCGATGACCATCGGGGCAATTCCAGCCACACGCTTGTCTCCGGATGCGCCGACAAGCCAGGTTGTCCAGCCACGCTTGGATGCACCCGTAATCACAAAGCGCTCCAGTGCCGGGAGGGACTCTTGCTTTGTCAGTGCCTGAACAGTGTCCATCGCCTTGATCACAGCCTTCGCCATCGGGAAGTGGAGCGGCCACGATTCATCACCCGTCTCAATAAACTTGACCCAGGTGTACGCAATCAGCGCATCTTCGGAAAGGCCGTTGTAGAGAGGCTGGTTTGGAATATTGTGGATGATGGCAAATGGCGCACCGGTGCTCGCGGCAACGGTCAAGGCGATCAGGTCATTTTCCTTGCTGCCGCTGCCACCTGTGTTGAGCATCGTGCAGTAACCAGGACGCTTGACTTCCTTTGGGACGAACAGCTGGACGCGGTGGTCCCACTTGATATTCTGCCACACCTGGGATGTCATCTTCATGTCGTAGATGGTGCCCGCTGGCAAGTCGCGCTTTTCGGTCAATGACCACTTGTACTCAGGCTCTGGACGCGCCAGATAGTCATAAAAGTCAGCGTTAGCAGGAGCTACCGCAAATGTGCCGGCAAGAGCAAGTCCGGCAGCGGTCAACATGAAATTACGTCGATTCATCATTTCCTCGATTCGCACCTGCTGCATTGGACATCGGCGTCAAGATCGCCGACTAGCACCAGACGGAAGAACTGCACCATTGTATGCCACTGCATTGTCTCAGCCACACCAATGCCCGCTTGAAACAAGGGAATCCCGAATTGGTACACTCGCAGTATGGACAACCAATCACCTTCCGTCCTCATCGCCGTGGATGCCGGGACAACAAGCTGCCGCGCCATCGCCTTCGATAAAACCCTCACTCCCATCGCAACCCACCAAAAGTCCTTTACGCAACACTTCCCGCAAAGCGGCTGGGTCGAACATGATGCAAATGAAATTCTGGATGTCCAAAAGGCCGTCCTGGATGCTGTTATTCGCGATGTCGGCGCGCACAATGTCGCAGCGATTGGCATCACAAATCAGCGCGAAACCGCCGTCGCCTGGAGTCGCTCCACCGGCAAACCCCTCTGCAAAGCCATCGTCTGGCAATGCCGCCGCACGACCCCACTCTGTGAGGAAATCCGCGCGAAGGGGCTCGCGGGTGACATCCGGGACCGGACAGGCCTCCTGGTGGACCCGTACTTTTCCGCGACAAAGTGGGCCTGGATGCGCAAAAACATCCCGGATGTTGCCGCCGCCGCACATACCAATGACCTTGCCCTTGGCACCATCGACAGCTGGCTCATCCACGGCCTGACAAAGGGCACAAGCCACGTCACCGACACCAGTAATGCCAGCCGGACGCTGCTCTTTAATATTAAAACCCTGAGCTGGGACCCGGTGCTCTGCGACATTTTCGATGTTCCTGCCGCTGCGCTCCCGACAGTACTGCCATCGGATGCAACTTTTGGACACTACACCTTTGATGGCATCCAGATTCCCATCCGCGCCGTTCTCGGTGACCAACAGGCTGCACTCTTTGGGCAGGGCTGCTTTGGACCCGGGATGCTCAAATGCACCCTCGGGACAGGCTCATTCCTGCTCGTCAATGCTGGAACAGCTCCACCCACACCGCCCGCCGGCATCTTGGGTACCATCGCCTGGACGCTCGGTGACAGCACAACCTATGCCCTTGAAGGCTCGGTCTTCATCGCCGGTGCCGCGGTTCAGTGGCTGCGGGATGGACTTGGCATCATCGTCAACTCCTCCGATGTCCAGACACTTGCGGCAACCGTCCCCGATGCTGGCGGCGTTGTCTTCGTTCCCGCGCTCTCAGGTCTTGGCGCGCCCTATTGGAACCCAAATGTCCGCGGGACCATTTTCGGAATCACCCGCGGGACGACGAAGGCACATATCGCCCGCGCAACCCTAGATGCCATCGCGCTGCAAAATGCCGACCTTGTGGATGCGATGCGTCCTGCGCTAACCGAAGAAATCACGGAGCTGCGCATGGATGGTGGAGCCGCCGCAAACGATGACCTCATCCAGCTTCACGCGGACTTTACGGAATGTATCGCCATCCGTCCGGCCTGCCTTGAAACCACCGCACTTGGCGCCGCGGCTCTCGCCGGGCTGGCATCCGGGCTGTTTTCATCCATAGGAGACATCGCAGCGCTGCTCCGAAATGGCCAAAGCGTTTGTGTTCCTTATGCCACGGATAAAACCCGTCATCAACGGGAACAATGGAACAGACTTGTGGCTGCATTGGATAGCCTAGAAACGACCGGACATACCGCATGAATACGCAATACCCACAACCTGAAGTGCACCCAAACCTCTATTACTACCGGCCACCTGCACCATTTCCAAGCCGCCCGGTCATTATGGCGGATGTCTGCGTCTACGGTGCAACTGCCGCGGGTGTCGTCGCTGCTGTCGCCCTCCGGAAACGTGGGCGCAGCGTCGTCATCATAAACCCAAGCCGCTTCGTCGGTGGGATGACATCCGGTGGGCTCTCGTTCACCGATACCGGAGTTCAGACCGTTATCGGAGGACTCAGCCGTGAGTTCTACCGCGAATGCGGCGCTCACTACGGTAAGTCGGAAGAGTTCAAGTTCGAGCCACACGTAGCCGAGCGTGTTCTTCTCGAGTGGCTGGTGGAACATCAGGTCACCGTTTACCACGCACAGTTTGTCGACAAAGTCGAAATGAAAGGCCAAGTGATCAAGCGCGTGATTTGCACGAGCGGGATGACCGTGGATGCCAAAGCGTTTATCGACTGCTCCTACGAAGGCGACCTGATGGCGCGTGCTGGCGTCAAGTACACCGTTGGACGGGAATCCAACAGCGTGTATAACGAGACCATTAATGGCGTTCAGGTCCGTAATCTTCACCAGTTCAAAAACGACATCAAAATCGACCCGTACATCGTGGAAGGCAACCCAGCATCCGGGCTCCTCCCAGGGATCGACCCCGCCCCCCTTGGCGCCACCGGCACTGGTGACAGCCGTGTGCAGGCGTACAACTTCCGGATGTGTATGACGCAGTTTGTGCCTAATCAGCGTAAATCTGTAAAACCCATCAGTTATAACAAAGCCAACTATGCCCTCGTCACACGGCTCCTGAAGACCAACTACAACGAATGGTTTGGCAAGTTCGACCCCATCGTGATGAACAAAGTCGATCACAACAACCATGGTGCAGTTTCGACTGACTTTATCGGTGGAAGTGATCGCTGGCCGGATGCATCCTACGCGGAACGTGAAGTGATCTTCCAGCAGCATGTCTCGTGGCAGGCGGGATGGTATTACTACCTCTCGAGTGAAGGTGATGTTCCAGACACCATCAGCCTTAGGATGTCTGGTTACAAAATGTGTCTCGATGAGTTTCCACGCACCGGCGGATGGTCACATCAGCTGTACATCCGGGAAGCGCGTCGGATGGTCTCCGATGCGGTCCTGACCGAGCGGGAATGCCGGGGGACGCGGGTGTTCCGTGACAGTGTTGGGATGGGATCCTACAACATGGACTCGCACAACTGCCGCCGCTTTGTGGATGCGAATGGCTTTGTGCGCAACGAAGGCGATGTTCAGGTTGGGGTAAAGCCCTATCCCGTGTCGTACCGCTGCATCGTCCCCCGAACGGGATACTGCACCAATATCTGGGTTCCCGTTGCCTTGTCAGCATCGCATATCGCCTTCGGCAGCGTC
Source organism: uncultured Armatimonadota bacterium (assembly GCA_903924445.1). Classification (GTDB taxonomy): domain Bacteria; phylum Armatimonadota; class Armatimonadia; order Armatimonadales; family Armatimonadaceae; genus CAIRTT01. The sequence goes on from CAIYBQ010000087.1 coordinate 10,086, forward strand.
CGGATGGAACCTGTCTTCATGGTTCTCGCCGAAAGCGCCGCAATCGCGGTAGATTTTGCACTTGATAAGGGGACGCCTGCTCAAGCTGTCCCGTATTCGGCACTGCGTGCACGCCTCGCCGCCGCTGGGCAGGTCCTGCAAGCGCCCTAATTAGTCATCATCGGTGGCCGGGTGAGCTGCTGCCTGCACGGCGAGCGGCTCTGTGATTCTCGCCACCGGAAGGAGGCAACGACGGGCGGACTCGAGGCGGAGGACATCTCCGTGCGCCAAACCCGTCGGTGCAATCAGCTGCTTCAAAAAGCTGGTCATACGCTTTGCGACATACTGCTCAGCCCACTTTTCTTTGGCATCCGTGACACTCGGACGCCCCTTGGATGGCGCCATTCGCTTATTAATCGTCAGCGTAACGTGGTGCCCAACTTCATGGAAGAGGGTGTGCGCGATGTGGAGGAGGAAGACCCAGCGCTGAATCTCGGGATGCGTGAGCTGACTGTCGCGCAAATGTGACATCAGGTATAGCTCAACCCGATTCCCGGTGTGGTCGCGCTGGTAAACACCGAGGTTACGACCCCTAGGGTCATAGTCCAGCAAAACGATGCGGGAGAGGCCTCGCTGGTGATCGAGAGGGACATGCGCGATGACCGCTTTGACCATGGGCTCCAAGGCATCCATGCCGCCAAGCGCTTCGTAACGTTCATCTAACAGCCACTCAGTGTGCATCTACATAAATCATACCGGACACACATCAGTGCAGATTGATGTCTGAACGCGGTGGGACACTTCACAAACGATCTCACATCCCGTACATTAATCCTTGCCCACTGCTGTCCGGTGCGATTATTGCGTCAGGTAATTTAGAATCCACTCCGCGCATTCGCCGTTCCAGCATCCGGGAAACCAGGAAATCAAACCGTGCCAGACCAACCAGAACATCCAAACCCAATCACCGGCTGGCGCAGCGCAGAGCTCCGTGGGTATCGGGCTTTTCTCGATGGCCGGACACAGGTCACGCTGGTCGTTGACCTTCCTGTACAGCTGCGGGATGCGGCAAAGCGGTTTACATTTTCCATCGATGGAAAAACGCAGATCCCAGTGCGTTCCGTCTCCGAGCTGGATGGCGCAGCGGATGCGGATATGGTCACCCTCCCTGGAACATTGCAGCGCGCGCTTGGCGAGGCTGAGTGGCAACCGGGTGGACGGACGACACGGATGAAGCTCGAGGCCCCGGGCGTCTATACACTCGCCGTTCGCCTCCCGGCCGGGACGTATTCCTACAAAGTCGCCCGTGGCGGGACCTGGACAGACAATGCTGGCAAGGACTTCAAACAGGGCGGCGACAACATCGAGCTCACCGTAAAGCAAGCTGGCATCGTTCGCTTTGTCGTTGATTACAACCAGAAGACCATCCGCAACTCTGTCACCGATCCGGATTCTGTACCAACGCCAACCAAAGAAGAACGCTGGCTTCCATCCACTGTCGCTGAGACTCGCTACCTCTCAATTGTCCTCGCGGCCCCCGTCCCGAAAGGCATCGCGCACAAAGTTCTGACGCTGACGGACTCTGGAACCAAGCGCATTTATCCCGTTCATCCACGCGGAATTCTGGATCAGCCGGAATACTGCCCGGCGATGATGGACCTGACCCCCAAGTGCACCCGCACCGGAATTGTGATTCGGACGTGGAGTCCGGTGGCGCATGCGGTTGAAATCGAGCTCCGCAGTGGGATGGGCTTTGCACAGCGGGCGATGCGAAACATTGGCTATGGCGTCTGGGAATACCGCGCCAATGGCGACTTTCACCTGCGGCCGTACCGCTTTATGTATCACCATGTCGACCGGATTGTGCATGCGGTTGATATCCATAGTCGCGCCGCGACACCCGATGCGCAGTGGTCTATTTCCATCGATATGTCGCGGACAAATCCCGCGGGCTGGGAAAACGACCGGCCTGTTCGCGTTGCGCAGCAAACGGATGCCATCCTCTACGAGGCGCATATCCGCGATCTGACCACCCACCCGGGTAGCGGCGTCCCCGAGGCCCTCCGCGGAACATACGCCGGCCTCGCGATGCAGACATCCTACCCGGTGACCGGCGAGCCTACGGGCATCAATCACCTGGTGCGACTTGGCATCACCCACCTCCACCTCCTGCCGTTTCAGAACTTTAATCCGGAGCACTCCCGTGACTACAACTGGGGCTACGAGACCACGCTCTTCGATGTCCCTGAAGAGCAGTACGCAACGCGGCCTGGGGACTCGGAGCGAACCATCCGGGAAGTCAAGCAGCTTGTACAGGCCCTGCACCGCTCTCGTATCGGGTTGGTGATGGATGTTGTCTACAACCACTCCGTCCCGGCAAGCGGCGACTCCAGTGCGTTCTGGGCGGCTGTTCCTTACTATTGGTTCCGGACCGATCATGAAGGCAAGGTCATTAATGAGAGCGGCGTTGGAAATGCCCTGAACGATGAACGGACGATGGTTCGAAAGTTCATCTGTGACAG
>CAIYBQ010000088.1 GCA_903924445.1 uncultured Armatimonadota bacterium
CGGTAAGCCGACTTAATTTCATCCTGGCCGGCGCTCCTGCCGACCCCCAGCACATCGTAGTAGTCGCGTTTATCTGCCATAGTCGTGATTCAACGTTCCGCGGATGTTTGCACAGTCAAACGCCCCCGAAGCCGCGGGGCCATCGGGGACGTATATTTCAGAATCGAAAAGAGAGGATTTACTCTTCGTCTTCGTCGGTTGCGACAGGCTCGTCTTCTTCTTCTTCGGGCTCGACATCATCGAGCTCTTCTTCAGATTCAACCAGCATCGCTTCCATGTCGGCACCAAGGGCCGCGGCAGCACGTGCAAGCTCGGCATCCGGAAGGAACTCATCCACTTCGACATCGAGCTCACGGGCGCCAACAACGGCCTGGCGATCAGCTTCAGCTTCCTGTCCAGCGAGGGATGACTTGTCTTCACGGCCCTTGATCACACCAGCGGCGATTTCCTCAAGTGCGATTGTCAATGGATTTTCAGAGTCCGTTTCGACACGGGCGCGGCTGCCCTCACGAATCTGGCGGCAACGCTTTGCTGCAAGAATCACCAGCTCATACTTCGATTCAATATTCGCTTCAATTTTGTCTGCGGACGGATAAATCATGACATCTCCTGCACTTCTGGCTCATCCACCTCTTCGGAAGATTCTCCAGAAGCAACGCGCTCCATTTCCAAAATGACCTTAACACCTGCGACGTTCACGCCGCGAACCTCCGTGAGGTGGCGCACTCGCGCCAGTGTCTTGATGTCGACATCCGAATACAAACGCCGGTTGGATCCAGTCCGCTGCGGCACCACGACACCCTCTTGATCGAGGACTCGTAATATCCAGCAAGGTAGACCGGCCAGCCGAGCGGCCACGCTGATGACGTAGACCGGTTCGTGCTCCTGATGCTCCATCTGTCTTTTCCCTTGCCACACAACTTGCCGTAATGGCAAATCGTCAACCCAACATTGTACGCTGGAAATACGCCAATCTCAACCATCGAGGCTGGGTGTTCGCCATGGCAGTCATCGGTGCACTTCCGTTAATAGATATACTGGCTTTCGTAAACCAACCGACGAACCGATGTGCACCGGGGCCTCCTTTGTGATAGCATCCCTCGTTTGGAAGTACGTAAGTATTTTCACGTGTTAAAGGATAAAACCCATGCCGAAAATGAAGTCGCACAAGTCTGCCGTAAAGCGGTTCCACCAAACCGGGACCGGCAAGCTGATGCATCGGCACACCAAGCGGGCCCATTCTATGATTAAGAAGACCCCTGGGTGTCGTCGCCGGCTGTACAACGAAGCTTCTCTCCATCCCGGAAAGCGCATCGCTGTAAGCCGCCAGCTGCCATATGGTGCAACCTACTAAAATCGTCGTCGGGCGGCATGCCGCCCACACTCTCCTGGCAATGATTGATTCATTGCTTGGGAGACGGGACCCAACTGCGGGACATGCATCCCGCGCCCGAAAGGATAAGAAAAATGCCTCGTATTAAACGTGGTGTGATGGCTAAGAAGCGTCACAAGAAGATTATCAAGTTAGCTGAAGGCTATTACGGAACACGTAAAAACGTTTTCCAGAGTGCAAACGAAGCTGTTGCACGTGCTGGAAACTTTGCATACCGTGACCGCCGCAACAAGAAGCGTGACTTCCGCCGCTTGTGGATCACCCGTATCTCTGCAGCGTGCCGCAATGCTGGAACCACCTATTCCGCTTTCATCGCGTCGATGATCAAGCATGGTGTCGAGCTCGACCGTAAGGTCCTGGCTGACCTCGCTGTACGTGATGGTGATGGCTTCATCAACCTGCTCAAGCAGGTCGGACTTGTTGCCTAAGCTGTCCTGACAGCTCGCAGACATCACAAGCCCGCCGGACACAGTTCGTGCGGGCTTGTGTTTTTCAACAAAGAACAGCATCGCCATGACACAGCCAATCGCCGACGTACAACGTGAAGCCCTTGCTGCCATCGCCGCCGCATCCACCACCGCAAATCTCACCGAGCTAGATACGCTTTACCTCGGACGAAAAGCCGGTCGCCTCACAGGCCTGATGCGCAATCTTGGCACCCTGCCCCCAGACGAAAAGCCGGTATTCGGCGCCGCTCTCAATGAAGCAAAAACGGTGATAGAAGCCGCCATCGCCAGCCGGAACGCTGAATTAGCTATAGCCGAACGGGATGCACGAGAGCAACGAGAACGCATCGACCTCACCCTCCCTGGACGCACACCCGAGCCTGGACGCCTGCACCCCCTCACACAAACATTTGATCAGGTTCGCAGCGTGATGCTCGCTCTCGGATTCAGCTTCACCGAATCCAACCACTGCGAGGAATACCTCTTCAACTTCGACTGGCTGAACTACCCGCCAGAACATCCCGCACTCGATGAACAGATGAGCTTTGTCCTCGATGATGACCATCTGATGCGAACACACACGACCCCAACTCAGGGACGCGTGCTCGCCACTGGACAGAACCCGCCCCTGCGCTATGCGCAGATTGGGCGCTGCTTTCGCCGCGATGCAGTTGATGACACGCATAGCCATACCTTCCACCAAGTGGATGGCTTTGCCGTCGACAAAGACCTCTCGCTAGCAGACCTCAAAGGCGTAATGGCTGAAATCATGCGCGGCATCTTTGGTCCAGAGGCCATCGTCCGCTTCCGCCCTGACTACTTCCCATTCGTCGAACCAGGCGTGGAAATCGCAGTGAAGTGGGGCGACCGTTGGCTGGAGGTTGGTGGCGCAGGAATGATCCACCCCAATATTCTCAGGCGAGCTGGAATCGATCCAACCGAGTACTCGGGATGGGCATTCGGCTTTGGGCTGGACCGGATGCCGATGGTCCTCCACGGCGTCGATCGCCTCCCACTCTTCCTCGAAAATGACCTACGGTTCCTCCGGCAATTTTAGACATAGGTTTAGTAAGTCGTCCCAGACCGCAAACGAAATCTGTAGACATATCCACTGTCTGGATTTCGAGATCACTGACGTATGACAAATCATGAAAACGACGTTAGGTTTCTACAACAGCTCTGACATCAGATTCTTAGGAATAAGCGCATGAAAGTACCCATCTCCTGGCTTCAGGAATTCATCCCCGTTCCAACCGATGGCGAGGCATTTGACACATTTTGTGATGCCCTGACAATGGCGGGTCTTGAGGTTGAGGAAATCCTCGATGGCCCAACTCTGTACACAAAAGTCACCCCAAACCGTGGCGATTGGGCATCCATCCTTGGAACCGCACGCGAAGCCGCCGCTATCAACCCGGCGATCTCAGTAACACTTCCTAAAGGAGCGGCACTCACATCCGGCCCCGGGCCAGTTAACGTCACCATTGCTGATCCGGACACCTGTCCACGTTACGCTGCCACCGTTATCCGCGGCGTCACGATTGGACCTGCCCCAGACTGGATGCAGCTTCGCCTCACGCAAGCTCTCGGGGACAAATACAAGCCGGTAAACAATGTTGTCGACATCACCAACTACGTGATGCTAGAGCTGGGGCAGCCGTTACACGCCTTTGACCTTGCAACCATCCAAGGTGGCAAAATCATCGTTCGCCGCGCAAACTCGGACGAGAAGTTGAAAACACTAGATGGTGAAGAGCGCCTGCTCTCCGCGCAGCCTTTGTGTATTTGTGATGCCAGCCGACCGGTTGCCATCGCAGGCATCATGGGTGGCATCGAAACGGAAATCACCGCCGGCACCACCGACATCCTCCTTGAATCCGCACACTTTGAACCCATCACCATTCGCCGTGGGAGCAAGGCACTTGGACTTGCCAGCGAAGCCAGCTACCGCTTCGAGCGCTTCGTCGATCCAAACCTTGTGCTGCAGGCTGCGGCACGCGCCGCTGCGCTTATCCTTGAGATCGCCGGTGGGACCATTGATGGCCCGACCACCGATAACATCGCCAAGCCGCATGTCCCAACACGCGTCCTTGCGCGTATCGACCGTATCAGGCGCATTCTTGGTGTGGACATCGACCGTGATGAAGCCGTCGCCGCGCTGAAGCGCCTTGGAATCGATGCAGAGCGTTCCGCGGGAGCTCTCGACTGTCTGGTTCCAAGCTTCCGACCGGATATTACGATTGAAGAAGATATTGCTGAGGAAGTCGGCCGCATCGCTCTTGGCTATGACAAGCTTCCAGAGACGGTTCCCCCAGTCACGACTGGCCGCGGCATCAATGCCCCCGGTGCAGTGTTTGCATCTAAGGTGCGAACCATTCTTACAGGTCTCGGGCTACAGGACATCGTTGGCCATTCGCTGACATCCCCGGAAACCGCCTGGACCCAGGACGAACAGGATACGTTGGTGGCGATTCGCAACCCGATGGCACCTCAGTACTCATCGCTGCGTACATCGTTGTTTGCCACACTCCTTCCGATCGCGGCGCGCGCCGTCGACAGTGGCATCCGTGACTTTGGTGTTTTCGAGCTGGGAAGCGTTTACCGGCGTACATCCACGGGTGAGTATGCTGAGCCGCGTCGCGTGTCGATCATCTTGTCCGGGTCCCTAACCGCCGGAATGTGGGGCATTAAAATCGGGACACTTCCGGTGGATGTCTATATGGCGAAGGGCATTGTTGAACATCTCGTGCTCGGCCTTGGTATCCCGAACGTAACGGTGACCCCAGCGACGCACGTCCTTGGACATCCCTACCGAACGGCGGAAGTCCATGCTGGCAATAGGGTTATCGGGTACTTTGGCGAGATCCGGAGCGGGCTTGTGCTACCCGCCCGGGACTCAGACACGGGGCAGATATACAACTCCGCGGAGAACATCCCTGCGAGATCCGTCTTTATCGATTTGTGTGCTGACACGCTGATGGAGTTGCAGGACACAGCGGGAGGAACGGGTGGCTATACGCCGCTTAGCCGCTTCCCGGCGATGACGCGTGATATAGCGCCAGTAGTCCCTCTGACCACAGACTTTGCGCTGCTCGATGCGGCTATCCGTAATGCTGGCGGAGAGTACCTGCAGTCCGTGGAGCTAACCGACCTCTATGCCGGCCAAGGCATCCCGGATGGCCACCATGCACCAACCATACGGATTGTTTTCCAAGCGGTTGACAGGACGCTAACAAGTGCGGAGGTTGATATTGCGATGGTAGCGATACGTAGTGCCTGTGAAGGCTGCGGTGCGCAGTTCCGCTGATGAGCAAGCACGTCACGTGTCACGAGAAAACCTCCCGTCTTCGCAAACGGGAGGTTTTTACTTTGTGCCAACGTTTAGCGTTTTTTTTCAGCCTTGACATTTAGGAGCTTGCGTACATCGATGACCATCCCATTTTTCGATCCAGTCCTTAGCGAGAACGAGCTTGCCACCCTGCGTCTGAAAGGCTTCAGCGTAACCCGTAAACGAAAAAACCTCCCAACAGCAAAAGGTGGGAGGTTTCTTCTTGATTTAGATACTTAATTTTTTGGCTTGTCAGCTTTCACATCGAGGAGCTCGCGTACATCGATGATCATCCCGCTGCCACTTTGTACCGTCGGGAGATGACCATCCCATTTTTCGATCCAGTCCTTAGCGAGAACGAGCTTTCCACCCTGCGTCTGAAAGGCTTCGGCGTTGATCTTGGCAGATTCGGCGAGGCCGCGGGCCCGGGTGATGGCGGTGGTCGCTTCGAGCTTTGCCTGATCAAGGATGTACTTTTGCTTCTCGGCCATTTGTTGAGCAACCTGTTTCTGCTCGATGGCGCTGTTGAATTCCTGGGAGAACGTGAAGTTTGTAAGTGAGACGCCGTTTGCCTCGACAACAACGTGATATTCCCGCAGGCGATTCACAAGCTCGGTATGGACTTCGGCTTTGACTTTGTCACGCAACCGGATCAGGTCTTCAGCAGTGTAGCGGGCGGTTACGACTTTGAGGGACTCGTGGACGGCTGGGTCGATGATCCGGGAGCGGTATTCGCTGCCGACGCTTTCGTAGAGGCGACCGACACTGGCAGGTTCGACGTGGTAGTTGAGAGCGACGGTGCACTGCACGGTTTGCAGGTCACGGGATGCAGCGGAGGCTTCCGCCTGTTCCTTTTGTGTTCGGACTTCCAGCTGTTCAACCGTGTTGATTCCAGGCATCACGATGTGAATACCTTCGGTCAGGACACCTTTGACGGCACCAAACTGGAGGAGGACTCCGCGGTATCCGGCAGGAACGAGGACGATTGCCGATCCGGTTGATCCGATGAGGACGAGGAGAACGGCAGCGATACGCATCGGGATGTTGAAGCGGACGGCTGTCTTTGGCAGCATCACAGATGTGATTGCAAGAAGAATTCCAAGTACGGTAAAGGTGAACATTTGTCAACTCTCCTTAGGGAGCGGCGATGTGTTTGGGGATGTTGGCCTCGGGAACGCGCAGGGATGCATCGACAACAAAGCGGCTCGGCTCGACGGACAGCTGCAGCTTGTGGAGACAGGGAAGCCACACTGCGAAGCCCATGTTGATGAGCAGTGGGCGGAGGTCGAGACGGGCCTGTGCTTTATCTACGGAGAGTTCCGGCGGAAGATGGGCATGCAGCAGCGGGAGGAGCATTGAAAGCAACGTTGGAGGATCGATAAAGGTCATCGTGATGCATGGGTACGGAGCGGCGGCGGCGCTTAGTACCACGGGGATCTCAATTCGTTTTGGGAGCGGCCATTGGTTTACATCGATGATGATGGCGGCATTCCCTCCCCCAAGTGCTGCGACGGCTACGCCCGTGACCGGACTTTGGCGCCCTTGGAACTTCTTGGCGATTTCCGCGTTTATAAGCCCTGTGGGCATTGGTAACCGGAAGTCTGCCTCAAAGCCTGGATACATATCAGGTGTTGGCATTGCCACGGAAGTTTCGGTCCTTGAGGTTGAATCGCTCACACCTCCATGGTACGTTATCCGGTGGTGTTCTGGTTCCAACCGGCACGATAATGAAAGGCCAGCGCGATGTCATCGGATGTAACGACAGCAGTCAATACGAAGCTGAATGAATACAGTTTTCTAATGGCACCCGTTGAGCAGGCGATGCGTGAGTTGCAGCTGCATCGTGGCATGCTGCGGGCGCGTGCGGAGGAGGAGATACATGCGCTCTCTCCGGCTCTTGCGACGTTGTCGGAGGCGCTTGAGATAAGTACGCTCGACCTTTTGACGGCACCAGACCGCAGTGCGTTTCTAGCGGATGCGTTGCACAGAAGTCAGCTATCTATAGATACAATACGCGAGCGCTTGCTTGCATGTGGTGAAAGCGATTCCGAGTCGCTTAAAGTTCTCGGATTACCGGAGGCATCCTAATGGCGAAGAAACCATCCAATGTTCCGATTTTTGTTGCCGTAGGCATGGGTATGGCCATGTTGATTGGCATGAATGTATTTCAGTACAAAAACCGTCCGCGTACCCCTGAAGAGTTTCAGGCTGAAGCTGCAGCACAAGCAGAAAAGGCTCAAGAAACGGGCGCTGCGGCAAAGCCCCCAGTTTCGCCTGAGGGTCAGGAAATGGCTGCCTATGATTCGGATACATGGATTGGCCCACCGAATGCAGACAAGATTATTACGATTGGTTACCGGATGACTCCGGAGGTTCAGGCAGAGCCGATGTCTGTCTTCGGACCAGTTTCCATGATGATGCGTCAAAAGAGCCAAGGGGTGAGAGTTCACCTAGTGAATCTGGATGACCCTACGGTTCCGCGCGTTGAAGAGGGTATGTCTTTCAAGGGCAAGGTTATTGTTCCTTTGACCGCTACCGGTGGGTTTGACCCCACAATGATCCAGTCGACCGTGCCAACTGTAATGAGAGATGGTATATAGAAAGGTCGACACTTTTCGGAAAGAGTAAACAACTGTGCCAAATATAAAATCTGTAGTAAAAGACGTTCTCCGTTCCCGTGCGCGCCGCTTGCGTAACAACGCTACCAAGAGCCGCATCAAGACCGCAATCAAGAAGACCCATTCCGCCATTGTAGCGGGTGATGCAGAAGCAATCACCTCCGCGATGAGCCTCACGGTCTCCATCGTGGATCGCGCTGCAAAGCGTGGTGTCATCCACAAGAATGCAGCAAATCGCCGTAAATCCCGCCTTATGAAGCGCGCTGCAGTAGCATCTGCATAACCGGTAAGCGATTCCGAAAAGGTAGCCCACTGCGCTTCGCGCAGTGGGCTTTTTTGATTCTCTGTAACCCTAAGAACACATCCGGATAATACATTCCTCAATAATCTCACGGGGATTATCCCCTCCGGGCACAATCCCCTTCAGCGCTCCATCCGCGTGCTCAAGCGCAATCAATGCCGCTTCCAAACCTTCAAACGTCCACTGCTTCGCCTGCGTCGCCAGCTTGTCACCCATCCAGGCCATGCGCGGATTCGCAAGCGTCGCCTTAATGCCATCCGCCGGCAACATCGCAGCTACCTCCGCAGATAACGGCACAGCCCCCCGACCAATCATCCGGTACTCAAGTAAAATTCGTGCCTGATGCACAAGACGAATCTGTCGGGCAAGCATCGTCAAAACGCGAAGAGCCGTCCCATCCGGCTTCGTGCCCAAATGAAACGTACTGTCAAGCAAGCGCAACGCCTCGCCGCCACGACGGGCCCCAAGAGCATCACAGAGCTTGAAAATAACTTCATCCGGGCCGCGGGTCAGGACTTCTGTGACATCCGATGCGTGGATAACAACCTCATCCCCCATGTAGTCAAACAACTTGCCAAGCTCGGTTTCGAGACGACGCATGTCATCCGCAGGAAGATCCATGAACAACGCAATCGCATCGGGGCGTAGCTGCTTCCCACGGGCTTTTGCCAGGCGCTCAACATACGCGCGGAGGTCATCCTTTTGTGGGACACCAAAATCAGCAAGCTTTCCATGCTTCTTCACAGCCGTTGCGAGCTCTGTGATCACCGTGGTGCCCTTCTTGGCTTTCCCATCCTCGATCACCGGCTCGCCCGTCAGGAGAATCATCAGGCTACTGGAAGGAATCTTGTCAATCCCGGATGCCAGCTTCTTCTGCGTCGCATCATCCAGCTGTTCGGCATGCGTAATCAAAACCACACGCTTGCCATCCCCAAATGGTGCCGTCGACACCGCCGACAGCAAGCGATCAATCGGGGTTCCATCCGCAGCTATCGTTTCTGAATCGAAGTCTGCAAAATCACTATCAACCCTTGTGGCCAAGTCACGGGCAAGTTTCGCCTTGTCCGCTGACTGAGTCCCGGTGATGAGGACGATTCTGGTTTCAAGCGGGATGTCGGCGTGCATGTCTCACATTCCACCCGCAATCAGCGGCTACGTGCAACCTTGGTAAGCGAATTTACATCCGCGATGATTGCACTGACGTCGGCTGCAATACGCTTAACATCGGATGCCGACACCGGGTATCCCCCGTAAATAACCTGGCCGACAACCATCCCGATGTATCGCAGCCGCTTTGCAGTCTCAGCGCGGCCCGCCCGCTCGAGCGCTGCGCTAGCATCCTTGATAACTTCATCAATTGTGCGCGATCCCGCGGTATCAACCCCGGAACGCCCAATGGCTTTCTCCAGCTTGCTCCACAGCGCTGCCAGCTGCCGCGCTTCTACACTACGGCCAGCAAATCCTGATGCTGTATCGCGCTTAGGTGTTCGAACCATCGCCGCGACGATCAACAACGCACCCGGAACAATAAAGACCCACGGTGAGCTAACCAGCTGTTGCAGACGCGTCAGCCATGTGCGACCGCCAGCAGCCTGATTCACCTGCGCAGTATCGGCGACTGCGGGCGTCACGGCTGTGGCATCAAACGGAACCCATCCCTGGCCAACGAAGTAGACTTCCGCCCAGGCATGACGGTTGCTCTCACGAATCTGAAAGGCACCAGTTTCTTCCGTCGATGGCTCACCGCCATTAAAGCCCGTTGCGATTCGCGCCGGAAGTCCAGCCATCCGACACATGATTGCCACCGATGATGCGTACAAGTCGCAGTACCCTTGGCGGGAATCATTTAGGAAGTAATCAACAGGGTCGCGGCCCGGAGGGACGCGCGCCGCCTGGAGGTTGTAGGTGCAGCGGCCGCCAACGTAGCGCCGGATAGCTTCTGCTTTTGCATAAGGCCCCGTAGCACCCTTTGTCGCATCAGTCACATGCTGCGCAATCGCCGGGTTCACTGGAGCCGCAAGAAATGGTCGCATGAGCGCTGCGTAATCCTGGGATGTTGCATTAAGGGCATCCTCATCGGCGGAAGGCAGCCGTGATTCCATTTCATACGAACGAAGATAGGCATAAGCTCCGATATTGCCATCCGGGGTTGCATACAAACTCGGAGATGCGACCTTGATACGAACCGCATCGCCTGCGACATAGACGAGCGCAAGGATGTCATCCGCTGCGACGACCCGGTACTTGATGCTTGGCTGGGTTGCCGGGACGCTGTCGCCACGGGGAGTCAGAACATAATCGGCAACGCCGCCTGGCCCGCGGCTTCCAAAGACTTCCTTGCCCAAGCGAAACTGCTCCGTAGTCCACCCTTTTCCGGTGTAAGTGTCGTACGTTCGTCCGCGCAATAAGCGAGGTTCATCGGTGAAGACCTTCATGACCGGCGTTTGGTCATCGCGTAAAGGACCAAGTCCAATACCAAACGTCCCGCCGCCTTCGCTGAGGCGCTCAAGCTGTGATGCACGGCTTGCAGCAGATTGATTCTCGGCACGGAGCTGGTTTACGACTTGCGCCAGTGAGACATTCTTTCCCAGCATCCGCGTTGGAATCGAAATCACAACTCCAAAGAAGATCGCAAACACCCAAAGAAGCGCGGCGCTACGCACCTGACGAACCAGGTAGTCACCGGATGCGACACTTTGGCGCGATGTTAGCGGTGCCTGCGCAAGCGCATGGATATGCACCAATGTGAACAACAACCCAAAGAGAAACATCGCGAAGTAAATGATGAGCTGTAGGTTGACATCCGATGTCGCACTCAAGCCAACAATCGCAAGGCCCCAGACGCCTACAAATGCAACACTTTCATCCGTGACCAGAATGAAGGCACCGACAGCCGCAACAATGGCAAGTGTCCCGAGAATGAGCTGTTCCGCAATCTGCCGGAACTCGTAGCTGGCCACCGAGCCAAGAACGACTCTTGTTAGCAGCAGGATAACCGCTAAGCCAAAAAGACCAAATGCTCCAGCACGCAGGAAATCCGATCCAGCGCCAAGCTGTCGCAAGCGAAATGCTCCAGCAAATCCAACGAGTGTGATCACCAGGCAGAGCACGCCAATGACTGGATTGACGAAGACTTCCCGGGCGGCAAGGAGTGCCGCGCACTGCGTAAAGGCAGCTCCGAGGTAGAGCGGCAATGACACTGCGGCCAGTGTGCGGGTCTTAGGCTGCACCAATTGCACGGACAAAACGCCGCCCTCCATCCACCCAAGGACTTGCATTGTCATCCACAATACGCACTCGAATCCCGGCAGGGATATTTGCTAGACCGCATCGGGCTGGCGTGGATCCCTCAGTAAGAAGGATGACTTCCGTAGCTGTGCCCCCACGTCTCACAGCGGCTATGCATTGGAGCACATTTGCGGTGATGGCAGGCGTGACGATAACGGTGCGTGTACGAGATGCGTTTGTGCGGTTGGTCGGCTGTGGAAACTGCTCTGTACCGGGGACATCGAGGCGCGCTAGCCATTCGAGGAGCGCGAAGCGTGCCCGGCGGGCATCTCCGTTGGTTGTTGCGGAGCAGACCGTCGCGCCACAGCTGATGTTGAATGCTCCACCATCGCGCTGCACACGGTCCGAAAGCGTCGCGGCGACCTTGATGGCGACTTCAAAGGTGGACTGCCTGCCAGAGCCGCGATGATTTGCTGCATTGCCCATGATGATCAGCTGCATGTCCTGCGGAAGGGCATCTTCGTACTCGACAACCACCAGCTTGTCCCGGCGCGCACTTGCACGCCAGTGGACACGCCGCAGGCTATCGCCCTGTACATATTCACGGACGCCATGGAGGTCGACGCCTTCTCCGCGACGGATGCTGCCATCCTGCTCTTCTTGGCCGCGGGCACCAAGCTGGCCGTTCGAGGCATTTGGCGCCAGCGCAGATGCGGGATGTACGACGATTTCATTTGCGCCATCAAGCGTCGATTCGAAGAAGTACAAGCCGATCGGGTCGCTGGAGTCCATGGTGGCCTGATCAAACGTGTAGACACCCCGAAGACTCGGCTGCGCAATATACGAGAGATGACCTGTGATGCCATCCCATTGTTGGAGACACCCTAACTCAGACCGCGGAGTCGTTGTCGTGAAACCTGTGGGGACACGGTCCATGATGTGGAGCGCGCCTTGTGGGAGACCGCCAGCAGAGCTGACATCGAGCCGAATCTCAACCGACCTGCCTTCAACTCCAACCGGAGGGAGGTTACGTTTTACGGTGTATCTTGGCGTGAACTTTACCGCGACCAAGTAGGCGACGGGCTGGATCATCGCAAGTGCCACAGCCATGATGTAGAGGTACACGATGTCGAGAAGCATCGCGACGACGAGCAAAAACGCAAATGCCAGCGTCACGACCAGCGACTTCATCCCTGCCGCCGAACGCCTCGTCTGCGAGATCAGAGCAACATCGGTTGCAGCCGCATTTTGTGTAGATGCTTCATCTCGCAAGGCTGGGGCTGACATACCCGGATTGTACCTGTCTGATACTGCCTTACGCGTACCCGTGGAACCGATAACTGTCATCGGATTGCCGGGATTTTTGTGGCTGAAGGACAGGTTTTGCGGTCTACATTTGTTGGGACTGTCCCATTTTCGTGGGTGCTTTTCCCCGCCAGATGCCTGATTTTGCCCCTCCTAACAGATAGAATCGACATCGTGAACGCCATTGTCAAATCCACTCCGGCCGCCGGAGCCCTTTGGACAACCCGACCAATGCCTGTTGCAGGTGTTGGGGAATTGCTCGTCCGCATCGATGCCGTTTCCCTCTGCGGAACCGATCTCCACGTTTATAACTGGGATGCATGGTCGGCCGGTCGTGTTAAACCACCGATCACAATGGGCCATGAATGGGCTGGAGAAGTGCTGGAGCTCGGGCCAAACGCCACTGGATTTGCCGTAGGTGACCGCGTATCCGGGGAGTCGCACAAAATTTGCGGTCATTGCCGACAGTGCAAGACCGGTGATGGCCATGTCTGTACGAGTACGCAGATTTTTGGTGTCGACACGGATGGTTGCTTTGGCCAATACTTCGCTGTCCCGGCGGCAAGTGTGCTGAAAAATGATCCGCGCATCCCGAATACCATCAGCTGTCTGCAAGATCCACTTGGAAATGCTGTCCACGCCGCGCTGGTTGAACCGCTTGCGGGCAAATCGGTAGCCATTCTTGGCTGCGGCCCGATCGGCTTGTTTGCAATCGCCGTCTGCCGTGCTGTTGGCGCGACAAACATCATCGCGACAGATGCATCTGCTTACCGCCTAGGCCTCGCGAAGACCGTGGGTGCGGATCATGTCTTGAATGTTCGTGACACCGATGTCGACGACGCAGTTGCGACATTGACGCATGGCATGGGTGTGGATGTTGTCCTCGAAATGTCCGGAGCCCCAAAAGCCATTCAACAAAGTCTCCGCTTGGCAAAGCCCGGTGGGCGTATTTCCCTGATGGGGATTCCCGCGGGAACGGTTGACCTAAATGTCGCGGAAGACATCATTTTCAAGGGCTTGCGTATCCACGGTGTGGTCGGCCGCAGGCTGTACGACACGTGGTTTACGATGCAGGACTTGCTTGCATCCGGTCGCCTCGATGTCACCCCTATTCGAACCCACATTCTTCCGTTTGACCAATTCGATGCTGGATTTGCCCTGATGCAGGCAGGGACATGTGGCAAGGTCGTTCTCAAAGTCTCGGAGTACGCAGACTAGCCTCTAAGGATATTATGGAAACCATGTCTCAACGCCATCCCATTGCAGTATTCAGCGGAACCGGAAATCCGGCTCTTGCGGAGGCAATTGCTCAGCGTCTCGGTATTCCACTGGGTGGACTTCGTATCACGAGGTTTCCTGATACTGAGGTCTATGTAAAGTTTGAAGAGTCTGTCCGCGGCTCGGATGTCTTTCTTATCCAGCCAACCTGCGCTCCGATTGATGGAAACCTGATGGAGCTCCTTATTGCTGTCGATGCTCTGAAGCGTGCGGCCGCTTACAGAATCACCTGTGTGATTCCCTACTACGGCTATGCACGGCAAGAAAAGAAGGATCGTCCACGCGAGCCGATCACCGCCAAGCTCATCGCCGACCTGCTGACCACCGCAGGTGCGCATCATATTGTTGCGATGGACCTCCATGCGGATGCAATCCAAGGCTTCTTCAATGTCCCTGTCGACCACCTCACGGCAGTCCCGGTTATCTCGGATTACCTTGCTCAGCAATCGATGGAAAATGTTTGCCTTGTGTCCCCGGATGAAGGGCGTGTAAAGACGATTCGTAAGCTGGCATCCCGTCTGAATGTTCCTCTTGCCGTTGGTTACAAGTTCCATCCAGCACATGGCGAGTCCGAGATTTCTGGCCTTGCCGGGGATGTCCGTGGCAAGCGTTGTATTGTCTACGATGACATCATTTCTACGGGTGGGTCGATCAATGAGATTGTCGACACGCTCCTCGCAAACGGTGCGACGCCAGATATCACCATCGCGTGTACGCATGCCGTCTTTGCAGGCAAGGCTCCCGAGCGGCTAAGCCGCCCTGAGATCCGTGAAGTCATCACCACAGATACGATTCCGCTTCCTGATTCCCGTCGCCCTGCCCGCTGTACGGTGCTATCGACATCCCAGGTCTTCTCCGAAACCATCCATCGCATCTGGCAGAATGCATCTGTCTCAAGTCTGTTCGACTAATACGCCATGCCAGCAGTTCTTGAAATCGACAAATTACGTATCGGATGGACCGACTCCGCTGGCGAACACGTCATCGTGGATGGCGTCAGCATGTCGATTCAAGCGGGTGAGATTCTGGGAATCGTGGGCGAATCGGGCTCTGGCAAGACATTGTCGATGCTTGCTGTGCTCGGTCTGCTTCCAGCCCCGCTGACCGTCCTCGGAGGGTCGATACACATTTCGGGAGCTCCTGTAACGCCGGCGACGGCTCCCGGGATGCGTGGAAAGCGTGCGGCGATGGTCTTTCAAGACCCGATGACATCGCTCAATCCGGTCTTCACCGTAGGCGCGCAAATCGCTGAGGCAGTCACGCTGCATCAGGGCTTGAAGGGTCGCGCGGCGATGGATGCTGCAGTGGATGCCCTTCGCAAGGTTCAGGTGCCGGATCCCGAGCGGCGCGCGAAGCAGTATCCGCATGAGCTTTCTGGTGGGATGCGGCAACGCGTGATGATTGAGATGGCGCTTGCCTGCAAGTCTGAGGTATTGCTTGCAGATGAGCCGACGACGGCCCTCGATGTTACGGTCCAAGCTCAGATTCTGCAGCTCCTTCGTCAACTTCAACAGGAAACGGGGATGGCGATTGCGTTTATCACCCATGACCTCGCGGTCGTCGCAGAGCTGTGTGACCGTGTGGTGGTGATGTATGGCGGGAAAGTATTTGAGAGCACCGATGTCAACACATTGTTTGCGCAACCCGGACATCCGTATACCCAAGCATTGCTTGAGAGCTTGCCGGATAGAGCCATCCCGGGTCAGCCTTTAGTTTCCATTCCGGGTCAACCTCCGACGAGTGGTCAGCGTGGTTCGGGCTGTCCGTTCAAGTCACGATGCCGGGTTGCGATCAATGCGTGTGATGCTCCGCTTCCTTTGGTACAGCTGGGCACCATCGATAAACCGCAGCTGGTTGCATGCCACAGGGTTAGTGAGGTCGCTTGATGCTGACGATAACCGATGTCCATGTTCACTATCCGGTTGGCCGCAAGATATTGCGTGCGGTCGATGGCGTCTCTCTCGATGTCGCGGCTGGCGAAACACTTGGAATTGTTGGCGAATCAGGGTGTGGCAAATCAACGCTCGCGAAGGCTGTGCTGGGGCTGGTCAAACCCGTTCAGGGCAGTGTAACCGTAGATAGTCAGAATCCGGATGGTCTTTCGGGTACGGCGCTCCTTGGATTCCGACGCAATGTGCAAATGGTCTTTCAGGACCCGTATGCGAGTCTTTCCCCACGTCGTACGATTCTGCAGTCGTTACTTGAACCTCTTGAGGTCCACCAGATAGGGAATGATCGTAAAGAACGTATCGCCCGTGCGGAGGCCACTCTGGATGCCGTTGGTCTCGACCGTACCAGCTTGTCGAGATACCCGCATGAGTTCAGCGGCGGGCAGCGCCAGCGCATCGGTATCGCGCGAGCAATTATCGCGGACCCGATGCTCGTCATTCTGGATGAGCCTGTGTCGGCATTGGATATCTCGGTGCGTGCACAGGTGATTAACCTGCTTGCTGACATTCAACGTACGCGTAATGTCGGATATATGTTTATTGGCCATGACCTGGCACTGATGCGGCATGTGACTGACCGTGTGGCGGTGATGTACCTTGGCAGGGTTGTAGAGCTCGGCACTACGTCCGAGATTTTCGACAATCCTCAGCATCCGTATACCCGAAGCCTTATCCTGTCAGCGCCAAGTCCAGATCCAACGAAGCGGCGGACCACACTGGCTCTCGATGGCGATCCGCCTAGTCCACTAGATATCCCGGCAGGCTGCCGGTTCCAGACACGCTGTGCTTACAGAACTGACAAGTGTCTCACAGATGATCCGCAGCTCATTCAACTGGGTGATGCAAGGCGCATTGCGTGTCATCACTCAAACACGCTTCCCGCATGGACATCCGTGTAGTAACCTACTCTACCCTTTAGGTATCAAGCTAACCCAACACTAACGCAGCTCCCCTCATCAACGTGCCATAGTACGACTATCGAATCGCTTCGAACCAAGCTCTCACTGATTTGAACAGCTGCCTCTAACGCGCTGGGATGACGATTGTTTCACCCGCGTACAGCGTCCCGCCAAGCTCTGGGTTTGCTTTGATTATCTGATGCATCCTCGCACCAGTGGTCATCCCGGATTTTGGATGTCGCTTTGCAATCGACCAGACCGTGTCCCCAATGCCAGCTTTCACCACCATCGGGGGAACTAGAACCGATTGGCTATGCGCCTTACTGAACATCGACCCGATCACGGCTCCCACACACAGGGCAACCATTACCCAGATGGTACGGCGGCGGCGCTCGGACTGTAGCTTACGTGCCATCCGACGGGTCTCGCGCAGGGACTCCTGTGATGCGGATGACTGTCGTGAATGCGTAGCAACAAAGCCTGGCCAGATATTACTCATGATTGGTTTCCTCAATGCAATACTCGCATCGGAGGCGCTAACCCGGAAAGGCATGTGAACATTTGTTTGCATACCAAAGAATAGCATGCATTTCGGACAAAAGCAAACACTTGTTTGTTTTTGTGTTTACCCCAGTGTGGATTGGTTGGGGAGGCACGATGACAGTGCTGCGATCGCAGCTTCGCCCTCGAAGCCGATATCCTTCGTAAAGCCATTCACATACAGAGCGATATGAGCCTTCATCACATCCGGGTCCAGCTCCTGTGCATACTGCGCGCACAATGCAAGGGCTTCCTCAGGGTGCTGATCCGCCCAAGCGATGCTTTTACGAATCGCGGCATCGATGGCGTCCGTGTCCAAACCGGCCCGGTGTACGATCATCCCTAACGGTATCGGCGCACCCGTTACCCGCTCCCAGTGCTCGCCAAGATCCTGAATGAGCGCAAGGCCATCACGCTGATACGTGAATCGGCTCTCATGGATCACAACGCCGCGACAGCCAGGCTCTGCACACAAACGCGCATAGAGTGCATCAAATGGCAGGAACTCCTTTGCTACAACCTCATCACCCAGATAGACATCTAATAAAAGGTTCGCCGTCGTGTGTCTACCGGGAACAAGAACCGTCGCCTGCGCGGGTCCAGTAGTGTTCTGTAACAACAGAGGTCCACACCCGCGCCCGAGTGCGCCTCCACTACGCAGAGGGTGCCATGCATCACCAAGCGCATTCCAGACGCCGTAGGACACCTTGATGACATCTGCATCACCGCCGCCAGAAATCAGCAGGTCATTCGCCGCCTGAACATCAAGGAATTCAACATCAACCTGAGGAGCATCGACTTGCCCAAGCATCCACCCAGCAAACACCCAAACATCATTGGGACATGGCGAAATCACAAGTTTCATTTCCGGTTACCATTTCCAAGTGCGATCACAAGCTCAGCCGTACGGTCGACTGCCCCCGGTTCTCCCAGTGCATCCCGAACATCGCGCAGCCCTTCTTTCATCCGGAAAAGCCACTCGGGATCCAATAGCAAGAGCACGGTTTCCGCAGCGATTCCATCCGCCGATGCCGCATCCTGCAGCAGCTCTGGACAAATCTGCGTGCCAGCAATCAGGTTTGGCAACCCAATATGTGCTGGTAACCGTTTCTTCATCAGGCGATATTGCCAAAGTCCCGACTTTGGAAGCTTGTACACAATCACCATCGGGGTCCCAAGAATCGCCGCTTCAAGCGTGACCGTGCCACTCACGCAGACCGCAACATCCGCCATTTTAAGCACATCAAATGTCGCATCCTCGACAATCACTAATGGCAGCACGTGTGTGCTTCGCGTTGAGCGTTCCAAGTGCCACGGCTGGCTCGGACCCGCACCCTTGGATGCGCCTGCAGTCACATGCACGGGTGTCAGCACTGGCTCGGAATTCCGAGGAGGAGCATCATCAGAATGCAAAGCGCGATTTTGCGCTCGCTTATGGGCATCCAAAACCGCATTCTGGACCCGCTCACGGTCAATCGTTGGAGCAAGGCCAAGTAAAAACTGCACGCCCGGAACCCGCTCTGCCATTTGATAGGCAGCATCCAGCATGACCGGCAGCAGCTCTCCGAGCTCCTGCTCCCGGCTTCCGGGCAGCAATGCCACAACGGGGCGGTTCATGTCGAGGCCCCAACGCGTTGATGCTGCAGTATCCGTCATGTCGGAAGTGACAAAATCAAGCAGCGGATGTCCGGTGAACGTAGCGTTGACACCAAGGCGTTGCAGCTCGCTCGCATTCCAGCGAAATGGACTTGAGACTGCATCCGTGCACGCTCCCAGCGAGCTCCCGGACAGCGTCTTGCGCCAAGAACCCGGCGGCATCCAGGCAAGGATACGCGTCTCTGGCAGCTCCTTGCGTACCCAAGGACATAAACCGGTGACCGGTCCAAAGCCATAGTGAAACGCACCGGCATCGATTGCAACAAGGACATCCGGACGCCGCTCACGCATCGCCGTAAAAACCTTACGCCTTGCTGCGAGAATTTTGGGCAGGAGGGGGATGACGCCGCCGATTCCGATGGCTCCAAACCGGCTGGTGTCGACAAGGACATCTACACCGGCAGCTTGCATCGCGGTTCCGCCCACCCCCCAGATTTGAATATCCGGAAGCCGTGCCCTTAACCGTCGGGCAAGCTCACCAGCAACCTTGTCACCACTCGCTTCGCCGGTTGTGATCGCTATTTGCATCGGTTGGCCTTAGCGGCGTGGACGGTCATCCTGCCGGCCCGATGAACCCTTTGACACGCGCTCAACAAAGGCGAGCAGATATTCCAGCGCCTCGATTTGTGGCAGCTCACTTCGAATCTGTTCAATCGCCTGTGCACGGTTCATCGAGCTACGATAGAGAAGCTTATAGGCATCACTAATCGTGTTCCGATCCTCCTGCAACAAGCCAGTGCGCCGCAGTCCAATCGCATTGATGTCGAGAACATCCGCTGGACGACCATCCGCCAGCATAAACGGTGGAACATCCTGAACAATCTTGGAATACGCACCGAGCATCGCATACTTGCCTACATGGACAAATTGGTGGATGCCGACCATCCCGCCAATCACGACATTGTCTTCAATCGTGACATGTCCGGCAAGCCCGGCATAGCTTGAGAGCATATTCCGGCTGCCGATTTGGCAGTTATGTCCGACATGGACGTACGCCATGAGGAGGTTGTCATCCCCAACAACGGTGTTATTGCCTTCGCCTGTGGCGCGGTGGATTGTCACGTATTCACGCAGCTGAACGCGGTCCCCCACGATTACGCCGGTGGACTCGCCTTTGAACTTATGGTCCTGTGGAGGGCCACCGAGAACAACGCCGGCCTTGAGGACACAATCCTCACCAATCGTTACATTTTGTTCGAGTACAACATGTGCAAAGAGCTCAGTGTTGTTCCCAATCGCACAGTTTGGGCCGATCACGCAAAAGGGACCGATTTTAACTCCATCGCCAACTACCGCGGAATCATCCACGATGGCAGTCGGATGTATCACAGCACTCATTCGGCAGCCTCCCGATCCTGAGTTGCCAGAGCGAACACGATTTCCGCCTCACAGACAACCTTGCCTTCAACGCTTGCAGTGCCCTTGATCCACCCCATCGGTCCACGCATTTTGGTGACTTCGACTTCGACCACGAGGACATCTCCCGGAACGACCGGACGGCGGAAGCGTGCTTTATCGATGCCGGCGAGGAGTGCAAGGCGGCCTTCATATTCTGGGCAAAGAAGGAGGCTGATGCCTGCGACCTGCGCCATCATTTCGAGCTGAAGAACGCCGGGCATGATGGGATTTCCAGGGAAGTGGCCCGTGAAATGCGGCTCGTTTACGGTTACGTTTTTGATCGCTTTAATGCGAACGCCAGGTTCAACTTCCAGCACACGGTCGACCAAGAGGAATGGATAGCGATGCGGCAATATGCGCTGCAAAATGCGAATATCCAGAGGTTTGGTTAAGTCGATGTCCATCGTATCCTACTTTCTCATCAGCGCAGACAGTGTGCGTGCCGCGGTTACATTCAACCCGTGACTGGGGCGAACCGCCACAACCTGAGCCAACGGTAGCCCTCCACAGAGGCCTAAATCACCTACAACATCCAGTAATTTATGCATCGCCGGCTCTTCAGGCATCCGAAGTGGCCCAGCGTAGCCAGTTTCTTCGACGACGATGCAGTTCTCCAGAGTTCCACCGCGGCCAAGCCCAGCCGCAAGCAATGCATCCACTTCCCGACGGAAGCCAAATGTCCTTGCAGGTGCTACCGTATCGCGAAAACACGTCGCTCCCGGAACCCACCGCGCTGCCATCGTGCCTACAACGGTATCCGGAAACTGCACGAGCACCGTAAATGTCGGTTCGGCTGCCGGATAGATACCAATGAATGCGCCATTTGCTCCCGGGACTTCAATGGCATGTGGAATCTCGTACCACGTCGGGTTTTCATCAACGAAACCAAGGTCAGCCAATGCATTCATCCAAAATAGACTGGCGCCATCGCCGATCGGCAACTCCGGACCTGAAAGGTTGACATCCAAGGCGGTCACACCAAGCGCCACACATGCAGCGGAAAGGTGCTCAACCGTAGACACACGGACAGAGCCGTTGCTCACAACTGTACAGCGGGTTGTCTCGGTGACGTGTTCTGGAGCAAGGGTGATGCTTCCAGACTCCGTATGGATATGTATTCCGGTTGTGGATGCAACGCTTAGGGTCACGCGTGCGGATGCTCCGGTGTGGATACCCACACCGTCAAGGGTGATGGATGTTGTCACGCGTCCGTTTGCCCGAGCTGTGCTTCAAGGGCTGCGATTCGCGCAATCAGACTGGCGACCTGCTTCTGGAGATCCGGTCCATGCATCATCGATGCATAGGCGCGCATCGTGTCGCGGTGCGGACGTGCCGGGCTCCCCGACACAAACGTCCCCGCAGGAACATCGCGTAGAACAGCGGATTGCGCACCGATTACCGCGTGCGCTCCGATTTTGACCTGTTCCTTGACGCCGACCTGACCGGCAATGATGACATTGTCAGCAATCTGCACACCGCCGCCGAGGGCGACCTGTGCAACGATTAGGACATCTTCACCAACCTGGCAGTTATGTCCAATGTGCACCATATTGTCGAGCTTGGAGCCATTTCCAATTCGGGTGGCACCCGTTTTGGCACGGTCAATGGTCACATTCGCACCGATTTCGACATCCGCGCCGATGATCACGTGTCCTATTTGTGCCACTTTACGGTGATGACCATCGACTTGGAGGTAGCCGAAGCCATCCGCGCCGAGGACAGCACCACTGTGCACGATGGTTCTCGCACCGATCAGCGTTCCGTGGAGCACGGAGACATTTGGATGAATGACAACACCATCAGCGATTTCCACATCGGCACCGATGTAGGCCAGTGGGAAGATTGTGACGTTGTTGCCGATACGCACATTGGATCCGATGACTACATTTGCACCGATTGCAACATTCTCGCCAACGGTTACGCCCGGTTCGAGGACAGCTGTCTCATGGATTGAGCGTTCGACTTGAACAACGGGTGCGAAGAGATCGAGCAGCTGTGTAAAAGCGAGGCGTGGGTTGTCGACGGTGATGAAGACTTTAGCACCCACTCCGATGGCTGGGCTCAGAGCAACGACATCATGCCGATTTGGGACGAGAATCGCGCTGGCTCCGCTCGCGTGAGCATCCCGGATGAACTTATCGGACTCAGCAAAGGTGATGTCGCCAGTTTGCGCATCTTTGATCGATGCCACACCGACAATTTCAATATCAGGGTCACCGAGAACGGCGCCCTGTACAAGACTGGCTAACTCACCTGCTGTTCGCATTTGCATTTCCATCACCAAATAAACCGTCGCTCCCTGATAAGAGCAGCTTTCATAAACTGCGTCTTATCGGCACGTGCCGAAGAGCGATCGAACACCGCAATCCAGCCATTCCGTCGTGCGGTGTCCTGAACATAGTCAGCCACTTCACGGCGAATCCTCTGTCGGTAGCCCGTATCTGACAAGTCAAATACACGCTTCCGCGATTGTCCTGGCGTCATTGCCGATGTCCGATGCCGAAGCACCGGTTTGGACGAACCAACATCCCCCATTGCAGTATCGGCAGTTGAGAGGATTCTCTCAACCACATCACCGACTTCCTGCTGCCTCACCGCTGACTTGACATCTACCGGTACTGCGGATTCCGCAGAATCCAACCGTTGCCGAAGGCGTGTCGCCGCGGTGTCCTGAACAGCTTTCATCGCTGAAGTCTGCCCTTCCACGACCTTAGACAACTGATCATCACGAATAGTCGCAAGTCTTTGTATTTCTTTTTGTAGAGCATCCCGGACAATCTCAGCCCGGCTCCGCACATAGATTGGCCGTTGCCCGCGGGGATAGGTGACCACGACCTTGAGGGTGCCATCAGTGGACTTTTCGATGTGCGCGGTGGTTCCAACGAAGCGCGCACGTTCGGATGCGGCGACATCAGCGGGGAGTTCTGGGACGGTTTGGTCTGCAAGGACTGCAGCTTCACTGGCCATTGCGACTTGGAGCAGCCCGATAGCGCCATCGGAAATGTAATCCGGAATGATCGCCTTCTGTGCCTTTGTAACAAACTCAGCTTCTTCCAGAGCGAGCTGTTGGCGTTCTTCGACTTCTATCCGTGTCCGAAGCGTGTTCAGGGTGGTTTGCCGTGCGGTTTCGGTTTCCTGTCGAACGCGGCGCAGGCCAGCTACTCCGGATTGCTCAAGGACAACACGTGACTCAGTGAGGTCTTTTGTTAGCGTTTTGGCACGGTTATCCCAGGCCTCAGCGGTGAACTCGGAGACAGGATCGGCCGGTGGAAAGAAAGCTTGTGCCGGGAGGCTGAGAGTTACTGTGCGCCGGGTGACGGGTTGTACGGTTGATAAAAGGCTGTCTAAATCAACAAACACCCGGATGCCAGTGGCATCCGGTGTCTGTTTACATGCAGCCGTGGAAAGTGCGATTAGGCACGCCGCCAGCAGCTTACTTCTGGAGGACTTTAAGGACATCTGCCGTGATATCCAGCGATGCATAAATCACAAGTCCGGAGTCGAACACGAGTGCAAGGTTCTTTTCCTTGGCAACCTGCGCTACAACTTCACGCACCTTGACGGCAAGCTGCTCTTCGAGCTCAGCAGCTTTGACATCCACACGCTTTTGAAAGTCATCCCCAACTGCCTGCAGGATCGCTGCGCCATCTTGTTGTGCCTGTGCGAGCTTCTGCAGTTCCTGCTTTTGCTCAGCGGTTGGCGTAACGGTCTGATCGAGACGCTTCGCAGCGCCCTGCTTCAAATCTGCCTTGCCGACCAAAGCCTCGATGCGCTTTTTGTCAGCATCGGATGGCTGAACTTTCTCATACAGCGCCGCCAGTTCCTTGATTTCATTGGCATCCAGGAAGACAGCATTGGCATCCTTCATTTTTTGAAACACAGAGAGAAGCTGTTTTGAGATTTCAGCGAATTTCGCATCCAGCTCAACCTTCATCTTGGATTCCTGGGCGCAGCGTCGAAAATTCACGATACCGAACTGCTGTGCCTGGGCATGGGATGCTTGTTGTGTGCTAAGGACGGTGCCGGTTGCGAGCAACAATGCGCCGAAAAGACGAGCAGTGGTTTTATAGCCTGTGAAATTCATGATTCCTAATACCAGTTCCTAGAATGTCTGTCCAATAGAGAAGTGGCTCCTGCCGGTACCCTTCTGATCAAAGCCGTAGTCGAGGCGAATCTTACCAATTCCACCAATGGTGATGCGAAGACCAAAGCCTAAGCCCCATTGTGGCTTGAATTGTGAATGCTGATCAAACCCCGGGATATTCTCACGGTTTACATCCATAGCGTTCCATGCATCACCAACATCTGCGAAAACCACACCGCCAAGCGGGTTGTCTTTTCCAAATGGTATCCGCAGCTCATTTGAGAACAGGAATGTCCGGTTACCCCAGAAGCGGTCGTTGAAGTAGCCTCGCAGGTTGTCCGGTCCGCCCATAAAGAACTGTTCTGAGAAGGAAATGTTACCGGTCGCGATACCGATAAGCAGACGGGATGCCAAGACTTTCCGGGTATCGGTCAAATTCTGACGGGGCTTTTCGAGGTTTGTGTACTTACGGACATCGAATATCAGCTTCGAAAACGCACCGGTTTGCGAGCGTGTATCGATGAGAACCCGCGGGACATTGGGGGTTGCTGTTGAGCTGATGTAGTCCGGGTTGAGGCGCGGTTTCTGGAAGTTGAAGCCACTCGAACCGACTTCGATACTCGGACTAAAGAAGAAGCCCTTCGAGGGATCCTGTGGGTTGTCGACACGGTTGGATGTCAACCCAAACGTCAATGCCGCGACATCACCGTTCTGAATCAGCGCTCCTCGAAGGTTTTGAATCTGATCATTCGTCAGTGTTTCGTAGTTGACCTGGAGATTGTTCGCCTGAATCAGCTCCGTTCGGGCCGAGACAAATCCACGGGTAAAGCGGTCGGCCGTCAGCGGTCTTGAAAGCCGTGCGGATGCACCTTCACGTTGTTCGTAGTACTGATTGTTCGACAAGCCCTGCGTCAGCGAACCTGTCATGATCCGGTTGAAGCGGAAGTTGAGGCGGTTATACAAGCTGGCTGAGAGGCTGGTGTTCTGTTTGTCAAACCACGGCTCGGTAAAACCAAGCTCGTATGAGTTCTGCGCGACGCCACCGGAGATGGTCCACGCGAGGTTCAGGCCTCGGCCCTTACCCTGGAGGTTTTGTTCATCAAAGTTGAGCGTACCGAATAGCCGCTGCTGCGCCGTGTACCCAAGGGAGATTCCTGCCTGCGCTGTACGCTGCTCAGGCATCGTAAACGTGACCTTAACTTTACCAACCTCGGAACCGACTTCCGGGTTTTCGAAGCGCGGCGACAGGAAAATATTCAGTGCTAGCAGACGCGTCAGGTCATCATTGAGGACCTTGAAATTAAGCGGATCGCCTGGCTTAGACCGCAGCTCACGGCGGACAACAAAATCCTTAGTCTTACTGAGTCCGGTGATTGCAATCGATTCGATAACGGTTTCGAGCAGTGGGACGGTCAGGGTGCCAGTCTTTGGATCGAACTGGTAGCTCTCGGTGACAACGATGTTGAAGCCCTGCTCATCGTAATAGCGGCGGACCTTGGTGATGTCTTCTGCCAGCGTCTTGGTATTGAGAACATCGCCAGGCTTTGTCTGCAAAAGTGGGAGCAGCTTTGCATTTGTGATTGAGCGGTTCCCAGAAAAGACAATATTGCCGATGACCGGGTTTTCGACGATCTCAAAGACCACCTTGATTTTGCGATCAAGTGTGTCTTCGGTCCGGGCATAGACTTCGGCATAGAGGCCTTTTTCACGCAGGGCTGCGCGTGCCTTAGTGAACGCGTCATTTGAGAAAGGCTTTCCTTCAACGACGCCAGCACCGCGGATCACAAGGCGAGCGGACTCATCATTTGTGCGCACGAGTCCCGTGATGACAATATCAGCGACCGGGCGTGTATCC
>CAIYBQ010000089.1 GCA_903924445.1 uncultured Armatimonadota bacterium
AAGAATGAGGCCGTAGATCGACAGATGAGGGACATCCAATGCAAATGCGTGTTCAAGTGTCCGTCGCCAGTCAGCGAGTGTTTGACGTGGCAGACCGAACATCAGATCGATCGAGAGGTTGTGGATGCCAGCGGTACGGACAGTTTCGAGCGCCGTCGCAGCATCTTCCGGAGCATGCGTCCGGTCTATCATCCGCAACACAGATGGATTGAATGACTGCACGCCAAACGAAACCCGGTTAACACCGGCATCCCGAAGAAGGTTCCAGTCATGCAGGAGCACATCATTGGGATTGGCTTCCAGCGTCACCTCGGCGTCGGGAGTGATACCAAGCGTCTCGCGAAGGGTCTGTATGATTTTGACCAGCGCGGATGTCGGAAGCTGTGTCGGTGTGCCTCCACCAAAGAAGATGGACGTCAGAGGGTTTGCGCCAGCTCCCCGGGTGATGATTTCATGGCAAATGGCATCGACGTAGCGTTGCTTCGTGCCATCCTTGTAGCCCGAATAGGCATTGAAATCGCAGTAGCCGCATTTCTTCGCACAAAACGGGATGTGAATGTAGGCTGCGGCGGGTTGTTTGCGTTCAGGTTGCCAGTCCCGTAGCAGCAGCTCGGAATTCACGTCGCTAAATGCGTGCGAGGAGCTCGGCTTTTTTGAGCTCGTATTCTTCGGCAGTGATGGCACCGGAGTGCATTAAGGCGTGCAGGGATGCTAGCTTTTCGATGCAGTCCTCGACAGGATCCACTACGGGTGCCGGTGGTGCGTTCGGTGGAACCGGGATTGTCGATGTTGAAGCAGTATCAGGCGAAACGACGGGCTGCTTGCCTCTGAAGTCGCTGATCTTGAGGTGGAGTGTCTTCGCGAATGACTCGGAGAGGGCCTGAATGCTAGGCTCGGTTCCGCGGCGGCAATCCTTGAAGTAGTGCTTTAGCGTTTCGCCGGCAGCCCATGCGACAGCAGCGGTGATTGGTGCCTGAATGGCAACGGACACAAGGTAACCAGCACCTGGAATAAACTTCGCGAGCTTTGAACCGGCATACGCGGCACCAAAAGCTCCACCGAGCACAGTTGCGGTTGTCGTTGCGATCGCAAAGCCCATTTGCCGGGCGCGCTTGGCAGACACGAGAACCTGATAGACACCGGAGAGCTCCGTGGCCATTTTGGAAAATGTTGCAGTCACGGCAGCGATGTCAAGGCCAAATGGCAAGAGGTTGGCAGCCGCACTGATAGCGGTGTAGGTCAGGATGATGCCATTTGCACGGCGATCAATTTCATCCCAATCTGGTTCCATTGGCATCATGGTCTCATCCCTCATCGGTGGCCAGTCACTGGTCTTCCGGCCGGGCAACACACCATCTCCCATCGTTTCAATGAGCTTGTCCTTGGCAGCATTTCCAAGGCGTTTGAGGGTGTCTGCGATCTGATCCGGTTCCATGTTGGCTCCCGCGTCCATCGTACCGCTTTCACGGCATCTGGACAGTCTACGCAAGGCGGTTTGCATTGGTTCCTGAGATGCAAACGGAAGGTAGGATATAGACCATGAATGTCACACAGGATGAGCGTGAATACTGGACCAGACATCCGGGACGACCTCCCGTGATGCGGCAGTCTTGGCGTGATTTGCTGTTTATCCATTGGCCGGTTCCAGCGGATGTTATCCAACAGGCGCTTCCGGCCGGCATCACTGTGGACACCTTCGATGGATTTGCTTGGGTGGCATTGGTCCCTTTTCAAATGCGAAATGTCCGGCCGGTTTGGGCTCCATGCGTGCCCGGGCTGAGCAACTTTGCCGAGTGCAATGTGCGAACGTATGTTCACATCGATGGCAAGGCTCCCGGGGTTTGGTTTTTCAGCCTGGATGCGGCAAATGCCATCGCGTGTGCCATCGCAAGACTGACATTTTCGCTCCCCTATTTCCACGCAAAGATGAGCGGTGTTGTGACCAACAACGAATTTCGGTACAGAACATCACGCTATAAGTCGGGCCTCGATGTAGCGCTCTCGGCATCCATTTCGGCGGGAGAGCCATTACCCGCGCTACCGGGCACGTTTGCATGGTGGGCTGCGGAGCGCTACTTGTTACACAGCATCCACAAGGGCAAGCTGCACACAGGGCAGGTCCATCACAAGCCGTATCGCCTCAGCGATGCCACCGTTGACTTTTCAAAGTTTGATGCCGAATTTCCGCTCTCGGATGTCCGGAACATCCCACCGCCTAGCGTTCTATATTCTCCCGGCGTGGATGTGGATGTGTTTGAGCTGAAGCCATTTTCACCCTTTGCACATGACTGAATCCCCCATTCGGCTTGCGACTTTGGGACAAAAGACCCATGCCCACGATTTTGGCATCTGATACACCATTGCAACAGGAGAGATAAGCACAAATGTTGCGTAAACGCGAACACGAAGAAATCAACCAACTACACGATGGAACATCGGAGCTCAGTGCAGCCGCGATGGTGGATGAGCCATCTGAGCGTCGGATGTACAAGCGTTACCGGGAGTTTTTCCGAGATGCCGACCAACACCGTACGTGGAATCTCTGGAATGACATCCCTTGGAATGAAATCCCTGAAACACCTGCATCGGAAGAGCTGATTGCCGCCGTCGAACGTCGCTACGTCGAACTCATGTTCCTCCCTGACTATTCATCCCGTGCACTGCAGTCACAGCGTTCATCACGTGGCCGCGCATGGTTTCTGACGCGCTGGGCCTACGATGAAAGTAAGCACCTCCTCGGACTCCAGGAGTGGTTGATTCTGCGTGCTGGGTACACGGATGAGATTTGCCGAAATACGTGGGAACGCGAGCTGACGGAAAATCAATGGATTCCGCCGATCGACACACCAGAAGCGGTCCTGATTGATAGCCTTGCGTGGGAATGCTACGAAATCGATGGCCTGGCAGCGATTCGGGACCTCGCGGTGACGGGCGGGGATGTCACTCTCCTTCGTCTGATTGACCACTTGCTCCTCGATGATGCAGCGCACATGTCATTCCTGCGGGATTCGATTCAGGAAGTGCGTAACTCACGCCCGGATGAAATCGCAGAGGCATTGGAAGCGGTCTGTGCAACGCTTGTCGATCCGGGGCTGGTCGCGCGACTACGTGCAGAAGTCGCCCACTAAAAACACACCAGGGTGCCTTAAACCCAAGGCATCCTGTAGATGATTTTGTAGACCAAGAAGCTGGTCTTAGAGAACTATGACTGCTCGCGCATCGCCTTCATCATGTGATTCGCGAGCTCGATTAGTTGCTCTGGTTGGACACGGGATGCGAGGACAACAGGTTGATTCCCATAGGTGAATGCCACAGCGCAGTGGTCATTTTGACCGATTAGCGTGTAGATAGTGCACCCATCGCTACCGGACCGAACGGACCATCCCGGCGCAGCCGAAATATCAGCTGCTGTCGAACCCGGTAAAAACAACGAGACGGTTGTTCGCCCCTTGATGTAAATTTGCTGGCGCCCGCCTTCCGTGGAGCTAACCCGGCGATATCCCCCAACGAATTCTGGAAGACTGAGTAAAACGTTTTTATCCGTGGACGTTCGCGCTTGATCAGAGCTTGGGATGACTTGTAGCGTTCTCGCAAGCCATCGAGAACGCAGCTCCCAACCCGCAACTGCAGCGACGATAGCCGTGCCTCCGGCAAGTGCGAATGCTGCAGGTTTCATTATTTAGTCCTGATCTGATCTTGCGTTGCTAGCAAAAGTTCATTGATGTCATGTACTGCAAACACGGCATTCATGTCTCTTTTGGATGGCAACATCACCGATGGTGTCAGCTGTTGGTGGATGATTGATAAGCCGATGCCGATCAGACATCCCAGTGCCCCGCAAACCGCGGGTGGACCATAAGCCCAGCTCGATCTACGGATTCGGTTACGAAGCCAGGCCGATGGGTTTTCCAAAGCATATTGGGCTTTGCGGTAGACAGAGCGATAGGAGCGGAGCGATTCACGCTGGTAACTGTCCAGCTTTCGGGAAACATCATCGCTTGAATTTTCAACAATCGATTCACGACCATCGCCCACCCCGTCACGATAATGCCGGTCGTTTGCGAGGTTGATGTCTTTCAGCCGATGTCGCATCCGTAGGATTCCAGTGCAGCACGCATTTTGGCCCGCGCACGATGGAGCCGAGATCTTACCGTTCCAAGAGGGAGAGCAAGTACTTGCGAGATTTCATCGTAATCCAGCCCCTCAACGTCTGCAAGGAGCAAAGCGGCACGATGTTGTTCATTCAGGGAATCAAGCGCGGCCTGCATTGGCTCCGAGAGTGTCCTTTGAATAAACCCATCTGGTGGGTCAGATGTTCCGGCAAGCTGTAAATGCTTGCCATCCAACGAAAGCAACCCCGTGTCTAGGCTGAATGCCCGACGTACCTTTGCGCGTCGTACCAAATCGATGTGGTTGCGTGTCAACATCCGGAAAAACCAGCGGTCAAAGCCGGTACCTGAAAACTTATCGAACGCCTTGAAGGCATCGATGAGTGTCTCGGCAAGGATGTCATCTGTGTCATCCGAGTTGCCACGCGAGAGCTGGTATGCGTAGCGATGAAAGCGGTTCCAGTCCTGAGCTACCAGCTGGTCAAAGAGAGCAGCCCGAGCAGTGTCGGTCAGCGATGCAACCTGCTGGGCACGGGAGAGCCCTGAGCTCAGCACGCGAACGTTCAACGATGCACTCCACGGCTGTGGAGGTCTACGTATGATTGGAGTAATGGCCATCGCATAGGTGGTACTCGACGTAAGAAAAGTTGCTACGGTTCACAGTTGCGTAAGAAAACTTATATATCGTACCCGCAGCCGAAAGACCAAGCCCAGCTGCCTACCAATATCCCCGCTAACAGGGCGGCAGGAATCTGCCAATCGGCAGATTGATCTACAAAATGGGTGATTCGAATCCGTATTCTTCGACCGGGGAAAAATGGATTACTGTGACAACATCGGATGGACCAATCGGGCGGTCATAGATTCTGATGAGCAGCTCGACTAACTCATCGGCGTCGCGGAGCTCGGGGTTCTCACGCATCAGATCCCGCGGGCTCAAATCGACAATGCGCTTAACATCGACATCATCGATGATGGCTGTACAAACCTTGATCCGCCGGCTGTAGCGCTGTCCGAGTGTGATCCAAACCAGCTGTCCGGTTTGATATTTGGATGACTTATCTCCAAGGCGGACGGTCGCGGTTTTTCGACCTTTTCGCAAGGCATCACCGTACAACTCTGTGTAAAAATTAAGTGCAAACACTTTACACCTCCCCCGCAGCGTCACTGTGATGTGATCACAACATGCTCAACATACACTAGACTGCCAATTGTCGCCGCTGTTACAGCGAGTGAGTTCACCTTAGAATGGGGTTACAACGTCCCACGGGGAGGCTATTTGCATGGATGTAAAAATCGACAGGCGTCTGCAGACACACATCGAAGGTCTGGTCAAAGGCTTTCAAGGTGAAGTCGGCATTTATGTCAAAAATCTGCGTACCGGAACCATCGCGTCTGTGCGTGCCGATGAGCTCTTCCCAACGGCATCCATTGTCAAAATCCCCATCCTCATCGGAATTGCAGACAAGCTTGAGAAGCATGAGCTGGACTACCACCAAAAGCTGACCTACACCGATGACCTCCTCTACGAAGGCGAGGACATTCTTGGTTCGTTCAAAACCAAAGAGAAAATCGAGTTATCTAAGCTCATTATGCTGATGCTGACAACGAGCGACAACACCGCTAGCCTGTGGCTGCAGGCGCTGGCCGGCGGAGGAGCGCGGATAAACAGCATTCTGGCAGAGCTCGGTTACTCGGCGACGCGTGTCAACTCCCGCACCGATGGACGTAAGGATGCCCAAGCGACCTACGGCTGGGGCCAGACGAGCCCACGTGAGATTGCAACAATCCTTGAGCGCATCGCCACCGGGAAGCTCCTCACACCGGCCTCCAGTGAACGGATGCTCCGCTGCCTTGGGCGTAACTATTGGGATGAGGAAGCGCTCGGGCAGCTGCCACCAGATATCTTTGTCGCGAGCAAAAATGGTGCCGTCAACCAGAGCCGCTCAGAAGTCCTGTATGTAAAAGCACCTAACAATCCCTACGTGTTTTCCATCATCACACGCAACCAAAAAGACCAGAGCTGGGGAAATGCAAATGAAGGCTGGGTACTTGCCCGCACACTTTCCCGTGACCTTTGGCACCATTTCGAACCACGTTCACCTTGGAAGGCCAGCCAGCCGCTCGCCGCAGGCCCATCGATGACAAAACGCGGAGGCATAGCATGACGACTCGAACTGGCGCGGATGTGTTCGTTGCCAACAATTTCCCAGGTCTCCACGGCAAGAAAATCGGCCTGATCACAAACCATACCGGCCGTCTTCGCCAAGGAATTGCAACCGCAGATGCCTTCTTCAAGAGTCCAGACATCAGCCTCAAAGTCTTTTTTGGCCCTGAGCACGGTATCCGCGGCGCCGTGGATGAGCGTGTCCCAGACAGCGCCGACCCCAAAACGGGTATTCCGGTCATTTCACTCTATGGTCCGCGCACCGCTCCTGAGCCATCACACCTCGCAGGCCTCGATGCCCTTGTCTACGACATTCAGGATATTGGTTGCCGCTACTACACCTACGTTTCGACATTGGTGCACTGCATGCGCGCCGCGGCGAAGGCGGGCATCCCGCTTACAATCCTCGACCGCCCAAACCCTATCGGCGGCACGCACGTCGAGGGCCCGGTCACCGATATCGATAAGCTTGCCTTCGTCGCAATCCATCCAATCCCCATCCGCCACGGGATGACGCTTGGCGAGCTGGCCAAATTGGTAAACATTCAAACTGACCTTAAATGCAACATTAATGTTGTCCATGCTGAGGGCTGGCAGCGGCGTGAATGGTTTGATGCAACTGGCTGTGAGTGGCTCGACCCGAGTCCAAACATGCGCAGTCTTGTGCAGGCAAACATTTATCCAGGGCCTGCGCAGCTCGAGTTCACCAATGTCAGTGTTGGCCGCGGAACGGCTACTCCATTTCAACTCTTCGGCGCTCCGTGGCTTGACCATTTCCGGTTTGTGGATGCGCTGCAGGCAATGAACCTTCCGGGCATCGGGTTTGTACCGCGCACCTTCAAGCCGACCGCCAGCAAGTTCGCCGGCGAAGAGTGCAAGGGCGTCGAGCTGATCGTAACGAACAGGGAAACCTTTCTGCCGGTGCAGACGGGTGTCGCGATGGCGATTGCCCTTCGAAAAGTAGCCTTTCGGCAATGGGAAATGGCACGCTGGCAGACGCTGCTTTGTCATAAAGAGACATTTGATGCTGTCGAGCACGGTGCAGGTCTGCAGGATGTTGTCAAACTATGGGAACCAGGGCTCCAGAAGTTTAAGAATGACCGTAAGAACGTTTTACACTATCGCTGACAGCAGGTAGACTTTCCCCATCCGTTATTCACCTTCAGAAGGAACATCTGTGACATCCCGCAATCCTAAATCCTCTGCCTTCACGCTCATCGAACTCCTTGTCGTTATCGCCATCATCGCTATTCTGGCAGCCATCCTCTTCCCCGTCTTTGCACAGGCACGCGAGAAAGCCCGCCAAACCAGCTGCGCATCGAACCTAAAGCAGCTTGGCACCGCATTCCTGATGTACACACAGGACTACGATGAAATGGCCATCCGGACATTTTATGGAAATAGCCCAAGCCGGACGCTGTGTTCATGGCCGGTGTTTACTCAGCCTTACATCAAGAACTACGAAATCTTCAAATGTCCAAGCACGGCCCGTGACCTTGGCGCGACTCCCGGCACGATGGCAACGCCAGGCGGCTGCGGCACGCTAGCCGCTGGCCTTTCGAGCTCCTATTTGTACAACCTTTACATCGGGGGTAACCGGGATATCGGCTCTGGAGCTACGGCAATCGACACCATCAGCACCACAGGCATCAACAAGCCAAGCGAAACAGTGCTGTTTGTGGATGGCGGTGCTGATTCCCGTACCGTCCCCAATGACCCACTGCGCTGGCCGCTCAAGCGTGCAACCGCTGCCGTCGCGGGATTCCCGACAACCATAAACCGCACTGCGTGGATTCTCATCCACTCGGGAAGCACCAATATGTCCTTTGCGGATTATGGTGCTCCGCAGCCGCGGCACACCGGGATGACGAATGTTGCCTGGGCGGATGGCCATGTCAAGGCACAGCGCATCGAGAGTTTCTACACCAAACCAGTGGTCGAACGCGCCGACAAGCCCGTGGGCGCAACGGCATTCTGGTCACCGTGTCTCGATCCGGAATACGGCTGCCAGTGATTCCGTTTTTAGCCGCTGCACTGCTCCTCCCTGCTCTTTTGCAGGGAGGTGTTCAGAAGAATCAGGACCCTGCATGGGAGCCTGCCAATGACACCACCGCGCGCCTTCTGATCACACAAGACCAGATCAACCAGCGGGCCGACAGCTGGCTGAATAAGTACAAAGGGATTGTCACCAAATCCAGCATCGGGAAAACCCGCGAAGGCCGGGACATCCCCATCTACAAAATCGACACGCGCTCAGCAAAGAATGTTGAGCACAAGGAAGTGATGCTCCTCGCTGGTATCCACCCGCGTGAACAGCAGCCCAGTCGAGATCTCTTGCGTTTTATGGATGAGCTGCTTGCCGGCTATCAACGCGATGAGCGGATCACGGACATTCTCGACCGGCAGATTATTTGGGTTGTGCCATCGTTTAATGTCGATGGAAAGCTCCACGATGTCACCGAGCGCGACTGGCGGAAAAACCGCTCAACGAACGCAGATGGCAGCCGCGGGGTGGACCTAAACCGCAATTTCTCCATCCGCTGGGGCGGCGGACGCCTCTTTGACAAGACGTGGAAGACAAGCACGACGACCGCGAACAACAACATTTTTGAAGGCACCGCGCCTCTTTCGGAACCCGAATCCAAGGCGCTCGCAAACTTCTTCGAGTCCCGACCAAACCTGGTTGCCTTTTTGGACATCCACAATCCGCTGCGGGAGATACTCTTCCCGCCATACGCCACCATCGCGGATGGCCAGCGGATGCACAAAACCGCCATCCAAATGCAGCGCGCGCAGCAGGGCGAGCCTTACAAAGTCACCAAGCCGCTGTTCGGTCAGGAGCCGCCAGCCGATGAGCGTAGCGGGAACTCCGGCCTCACCTACCACCACGCCTACTACCTCTTTGGCATCCATGGCTTCAACTTCGAAATCAGCAACCCAGCGAAGAAAACCGGATTGAGCGGGCGGTATCCAAGCGCATCCGATGCCGACAAGGAATACACAACCCACGTCCGTGGCGCATGGCTGGAGTGGCTTGATTCAGTACACACCTATCCTCTGACCCGGCGCGGGGATGCCCGGATAAACGGTTCGGCTACGACAACATCGAGGCCAAAGTCTGGTTCAACCTTTGGATGGCTCCCGCCAACGATTAGCGGAAGTGCCGAGTGGGCTGTGATCACATCCGATGACCCACGCCTCCAGTGCATCAGCGAGATTCGAAGAGCCCCATTCCAGAATC
The DNA here is from genome assembly GCA_903924445.1 of uncultured Armatimonadota bacterium. Classification (GTDB taxonomy): domain Bacteria; phylum Armatimonadota; class Armatimonadia; order Armatimonadales; family Armatimonadaceae; genus CAIRTT01. The sequence goes on from CAIYBQ010000089.1 coordinate 9,518, forward strand.
CGTTTACAATCCGCCTCTCGGATGGCATCCGGCCCGGGACGCG
>CAIYBQ010000090.1 GCA_903924445.1 uncultured Armatimonadota bacterium
GCATGCGTCATCCAGGCGAGGTTATTGGTGATCGCCGGGCTGGAAAATCCCTCGTTTGGTAATGCCGTTTTCCAGGCCAAACCTTTGAGCTCAGACCACTTGACGGGTGCCGTTTTTGCCGGTGAATGTCCACACATTTGAGGCCCACGGTAGTCCGGCCAAGGATCATTCGAGAATGAAATCACAGGAGACGCTTGCTTCGTTGCACTTCCCTGCATCATGGTTTAAAAACCTTTCCATACCCTACAAGGGTATAGCTAACTTGGAGTTCCCATCCAGAGTTGCTTGACCCCTGCGACGATAAACTCGACAGCGATTGCCACGACAATAAGGCCCATTACACGGTTCAGAATATTGAGACCAGTCACTCCGAGGCGCTTTCCAATCGGTGCGGCGAGGTGGAGACAAATCCACGAGATAAGCATCACGGCGCCGACGACAATTCCGACCTTGGGTAGCTGCGGCCACATCGGGCCACGGTCGGCGAGGAGGATAACAGCGCCCATCGCCCCGGGACCTGCGAGCAGCGGTAGAGCCAGTGGTACGACTGCGACATCGTTGTGATGCTCAGCCTCCTCAACTTCATCCTCATTAATGGTACGGTTCGGCTCGGCGCGCAGCATTTCGATGCCCATGAACAGGAACAAAATGCCTCCGGCGACGCGCATGCTTGCAACAGAAACCCCGAACACTTCGAGGACGTATTTTCCTGCTGCAGCTGAAATCAGCAGGATGAGAAAGGCCCAGAGAGCTGCCCTTCGGGCGGTGATACGTTGTTTTTGTGCGCTTTGGTGAGCGGTGACAGTTAGGAAGACGGGGATGGCGCCAAGCGGATCCACGAGCGCAGTCAGGCTGAGGAGGGTCTTTAAGATGCCTGTGACGTCGTCCATTGGACCTCCATTCTAACCTTGATGTCGCATTTCCCGCCCAGTCCTACGCGTTATGTGTCTGCTTTCCTTTGTCAGCCGCTTGTGCATTTTCTCGTGCTGCTGTTGCATCCGCCTGAAGCGCATCCACAGATTTGATCGCAATGCGCGCTGCGCCCTCATAGGTCGCATCCGTTTTGACACGCATCCCAAGCCGCTCAGCCGATACAAGCCGTCTTGCGGCATCATCGATTGCACCCGATGCAACGTACTGCGGCAGCCACTCCGCCTGTGCACACAGCATTTCATCCGTGAGCTGCCAAACCTCTTCGGGGTTACAGACCGCACCCACCAATGGGTCATGTAACATCGCCTGCTTCAATAATATAACGTCTGCGTTTATCGCTGCCTCGACGGCCATTTCCTGAACGCGAACGCTTGCTGCACACGTCGCGGCGCAGGCAAGTGGGAGCGGACCGACGACAGGCACATTTATGCCGTTTCGGTCGACATAGCCGGGAACTTCGACAATACAGCCATCCGGGAGATTTGAGATGTAACCGGCATTTGGCACATTGAAATGCCCACGGTAAACGCGCCCCGTCTCAAGCGCCTCGATGATGTAAGAGCCATGTTCATCCGAGCGGGATTCCGGCGTGAACTTCTTAGGCTCTTCCTTCATCCAGTTCGGAAAGTCGGTCTCAAACCATGTCCGTCCTTCGGTACAAACACGCAAATAACCGCCTGTCTCACCATTAATCCAGCTGGAGAGGTCAATCCAGTCCATGATTTCGCTTGGACGCTTGCGGTACCAAGGGAGGTATTCCGAGAGGTGCCCATTGGATTCGGTGCTGTAGTAGCCGAAGCGTTTAAGGACATCGATACGGACTTTTTCGGTCTTCGGGTACTCCGGATGGCCATCGAAAAGCTCGGGCATGAGTGGAATCAGATCAACCCCTTGCCACGTGGCCTTAATGCACCATGTCTGGTGATTGATGCCGCTGAAGACAAAGTCGATATCCTGCCGGGTGACGGCCTCATCTTCATCGAGGATGTGGTGTGACTTCGCCCAAAATTCAACGCATTTGGCAATCTGGTGCTGTGCGCCCTGAACGCCGTGACAGAGGCCAACGGTGCGAACGCCTCCATATTTGATTGCCGCCCATGTCAGCATACACATCGGGTTGGAGTAGTTCAGAAGCAACGCGTTTGGCTTTGCGACATCCCGGATATCACGGCAAATGTCAAGGATGGCTGGAATTCCACGCTGGCCGTACATGATTCCACCGGCGCAAAGCGTATCGCCTACGCATTGGTCGATTCCGTATTTGAGGGGAATATCGATGTCCGTTGCAAAGGCCTCGAGGCCGCCTTGCCGGATGGTGCAAATGATGTAGTCCGCATTTTGGAGGGCTTCACGACGGTCTGTCGTTGCGGTAACGGTTGCCGAGAGTCCATTTGCCATGATGTCCCGCTCAACAAGCTGATGCACCATTGAAAGGTTGTGCTCATTGATGTCCATCAGGGAAAAGTGCGTACTTCCCAGCTCAGGAACGGTCAGAATATCGGCGATCAGGCGGCGAGTGAAGCCGATAGAGCCGGCACCTATCATCGCAATTTTGAGTGACATCAGTGTCCTACCTCCACAATTCAAAAACACACGCAGGGTTTAGGGTTCTACCGCCACTGTGCGGGGATACGCCGCACGGAAACCGCCTCGCCTTTTTCGCTTGGCGCATTGCTTTCGGTTTGGTTCGCATCGATAAGTTGTTGTTGAACAATTCCCCACCTAAAAATAAGAACCAATTTTTTACCGCCACTGCGCGGGGATGCGTCGCACGGAAATCGCCTCGCCTTTTTCGCTTGGCGCATTGCCTTCGGTCGGCATAAACAGCGTCAGCAAAAGCTCTTCACGGGATGTTCCTACACGAACGGCATGCGGATTTGCAAACGAAAGAGACCCCCCGGGTGTACGTATAGGAATGGAAATTGGCGCCAAAGATTTGCTGTCGATCAACCAAATGCGCCAGCTCGCCCAGTCATTTTTAGCCAGCTGACCTTCTTGGATATACCAGTCCTTGCCTGCAAGGCGGATTTTTGTCCGTCCCCCGATGTTTCCTTTGATACCCAAACCTTCGAGACCCTGGTTCCAGCGGTCATCGACTTTCGCATCCCAGCGTCCACGCCCACGAAACTCACCGGATGCCGCCCGGTCGACATCCCGCTCGCGGTAATAATGCAGCCTCAGCTTTGCGCTGTCACCATTGGTGCTCTCAAAGCTCGGGGTGCCCTCGGCGGATGGCGCCAAACTCCTTGGGAGGAGCTCATCGAGGAGGGGCTCACCTTTCCGAAGCGCGGCGAGGGTGCGGTAACGCTGGAGCCGAATATGCACGCTGTCCGGGGCATCAGATTCAAATGCCAGCCACCAGCTGCCATCCGTGGCGGCGAACAGCTCTCCCTGTGACCCGTGGTTTGCCAGCTCGCGCACGTGCTTCCATACAAAGCCATCATCGGATTCGGCGATATTCAGGCGAAAACTACCGGCATCCAAAGAATGGTGGATGGCGAGAAAGCTGCCATCCCGGAAGATGACGGGGTTGAGCGAATCGAGCACCGCCCCACGGTCATCTTTTGCATTGAATACAATCTTGCCCGTGGTCAGATCACCCAACCAGGCGGC